>NZ_JAGGDL010000018.1:0-81235 GCF_017653575.1 Pseudoalteromonas sp. K222D | reverse complement strand
TGCAAGCCTAGCCCTTGAGTTATTATTCAAAAATCAGCTGCCTGATATATTCATTTCAGATGAGGCTGAATAGTTACACAATATTTAATTTAAATACTCGGTTAGATAAATCCCCAGCATTATTTTCTATACAAGTCGGTGCTTTTAAAAATGAGCCCGCACTTCATAGCGCATTAGCGCAATTAAAGTTAAAAGCCCCAAACATAATACATACTAAAACAGTCGTTAATATCGAGCCTGTAGTAGCTAACAAAGTTACTTTGTATCGATTAAAGCTAGGCTCTTATAAAAATAAAGCTGCAGCACAAAGCGATTGTAAAACCTTAATACAGCAGCAAGTAGCTTGTTTTGTGGGCAATTACACCCAAAAAATTTAGCGAAGTATGTTTTAGGTATTTAAAGCTGATTAGTTATAACGTTGAAACTCAATTTACCTGTGTGCTAACACATACCTATAAGTCGAGCTAAAATTAATACAGCAGTTAAAACCCAGCAATGCAGTTTGTAAGTTCAATGCTAATTTAATAGCCAAGTAAAAATTTAAAAGGCAAATAATATGATAAAACAACAGCTAATGAGATTGTTAAGTATTAGCCTAATTGTACTTTGTGGATGCAGTAGTAAAGTTAAAGAGGCTCAACACAATGTTACTACCACAAATAAGGTTAGTAATGAGGTTACTATTTCGGCAGAAGAATTAGCGCAATTAAGAGCATCATCTCAACAATGGCAACAAGCCAAAGCAGGCGTTAGACGTTTGCTTGTTATTGAACACGATTTAAAGTTACTTATTAGCCAATTAAATGAAGTAGCGCAACGAGAGTCGACAACACAAAGTAATCTAAAGCAAGAGGGGAGCAACCTAAATCAAGACACTACAGCGTCAGAAGAGGCTGTTAATGTGCAAGCCAAAGCAACCGTACAACCTAAAGTAATACAGCCATTGTTTGCCCTGCAGGTCGCATCGGTTACCGATTGGATACGATTAACCCAAAGTTATAATGAAGTGAAATCTAAGGCTACAAAACTATTAGCAAGCCCATTTATTGCCAACGTAGAAACCGCAAAGGTTAAAGGGGTTACTTTTTATCGCTTAAAAATTGGCGCTTATAAACTTCAAAAAAATGCAACGGCAGATTGCGATATACTAAAGCAGCATCAAGTGGGTTGTATTGTTAGTAATTACACAGAACAACCATTAAAATTATAAATAGGCATAGTAATTGCTTTGTTATTGTCATGTTTTTTGAGGATGGCAACTATGCGCCTTTTATTACCGTTATTATTAGTAAACTTAGCAGCATGTAGCTTAACACCACAGCCTGAGCCAAGTGTGAGCACGCCTGCGCGTATAGCAACCATGGCACCTTATACGGTTAACGACTACGTAAATAACTTAACTTATCAGCTTAGTCACTTTAAAGGGCCTTTAAGCGGTAACTCTCGCATTGGGGTAAGCAGCTTTTATTACGCAAACGCGCTAGATTCAAAGCTTCCCAGCGGCCAAGCTGAAGGTTTAAGCCAGCAAATTCAAGAAAGCCTGCTAACACAATTCACTCAATTGGGATATAACACCGTTGAGTACCGTTTAAGTAATAATATAAATTTAGCATCTAACGCCGAAAGCGCGCTTAGCAGAGATATAACTAAACTGCGCGAACGTCAGAATATTGACTTAATTATTACCGGCACAGTTACGCGCCAGCAACATGCTTACATTGTTAATGCCCGATTGGTTAATATTAATAATAAACACGTTTTATCAGCTGGCAGTACCGAAATCCCGATTAATGTAATGTGGGGCAGTGAAAAAGTTCAGCAACGCGATAATAATTTATATCGCAGCGAATACTAATTAGGAGCACAAAATGAAAAAGCTATTACTTACATTATGTTTGCCATTGGGCTTTGGGTGCTCACAAATGCTAACAGGCATGAACTCAGACACCACACAAAAAAATCAAAACAACTCAGTACAATTGGCTAATGGCGAGCGTGCAGTGGCAGCCCCAATGACCGACAATCAGGTATATCAGTCGGGGTTAGGGCAACATACTAATTATTCAAAATCGAGCACGCCATCACGTAAAAACATTAATCATTATGTGCGTGGCATAATGCAAAGCATGGTAGAAAACCTACAATATGTGAACGAAAAAACACCACTGGCCGTTTCAAGTTTTGTGTTTTTAGATGATGATTACAACGACGCAAGTTTGTTAGGAAATCAAATTGCCGAAAGTTTCATGCATGAACTACACAGCTTTGGCATACCTGTTATCGACTTTAAAACTACCGATTATATGCGCGTAACTCCAAGCGGCGATTTTGTATTTAGCCGCGACTACCTTGAGCTAAACCAAGATCAAAACTTTAACTATGTTTTAGCCGGTACTTTAGTAAGCCATCAAGGTGGTGTGCTTGTAAATGCACGTATTATTGGCTTAGCTAGTAAAGCCGTAGTAGGAACAGCGCAAGGCTTTATTCCTCAGTCAGTGGTTGATGCACTTAATAGTAGCTACAGAACCGATGGCATTATGCTTAAACAAGCCAGTAAATGAGTGAGGCAATAATGGGTTACAAATTAAATAGCGTTACCGCATTATTTATCCTGCTAGGATTAGCAGGGTGCTCTACTGCGGGTAATAATAAGCAGGTTAAAACTAATAATGCAGACACTCATTTTGATGTGAATGCTCGTTATGAGCATGCACAAGGGCTACAAACGCAGAGCGAATACGACTCGTCGCGACAATTTACGCCGTTAAAACATCATAAAACCCTGGTTAATTATGTAGAGCAAATGGCGCTTGATTTAGTCGACACCCTAGAGTCTAGCAGTGAGCTTGATGAGAGCATAAATATAGCGGTAACAAGCATAGTTGATTTAGATGCCACCTTAAATAACAGCAACCAGCTGGGTAACCAAATATCAGAAACACTCATTCATCAACTACAAAAGTTTGGTTATGGGGTGGTTGATTTTAAAACGAGTGATGCAATAAACGTTAATCGTCGTGGCGACTTTGTTTTTTCACGAGACATAAAAAACCTTAGCAAAAAGCATATGGCAAGCCATGTACTCGGTGGTACGTTAATATACCGCGCTAATGGCGTTACAGTGAATACCCGAGTTATAAACGTAAATAATAAACAAGTCGTTGCTAGTAGCCGAAAATTTATACCAATATACGTTTTAAACAAAGAAGATATCTACTTATCAAGTAATTAAACTCAGTTTGCACTTGATCCAAAAAAGACAATGCCGTTATAATTTTAGCCTCAGTTTAGGCCTCTTAGTTAAATGGATATAACGGCCCCCTCCTAAGGGGCAGTTGCAAGTTCGATTCTTGCAGGGGCTACCAGTAAAATCAATGAGTTATGGGGTTGGTGCTTTGAAGTTCAAACTTCATCTAGCACATATGTAGCTGTGCTAACTCAGGCATTCATTTTCAAAAAAAGATTATTAATACTTCTGTATTTTAAACATCTAATTCAATTTATCACTTCAGTCGAATAAATATTACAGCACTAAGTTAAAGCTAGGTCGTGATATAAAAAACTTTATTCAGGTTTTGTCGCGCTGGCGAGTCGTGTTAAACGTAACATGGGTGGTTAATTTTTACGTAGGTTGGCTTGAGCAAAGCGAAACCCAACGAAAAAGTATGTTATCAATTAATATCGCTGTTTTGCATTATCGATTGGCTGTCACTCGCTTTAAGTTGAGCATAAAAAAGCGAGTAAATAAATTTACTCGCTGATTATTTTTATTTGACCTTGTAAGCCCTAAGCCCTAAGCCCTAAGCCCTAAGCCCTAAGCCTATGCCCCTGGGCCACATTCCATACATGAATTTACAATATCTGGGCCAAATTTAAGTTTGGCGTTTAAGTCGCGCAGCGCTGTGCGTAGCCCTTCTTCGATCACTGGGTGGTAATAAGGCATTTCTAACATTTGTGGTACGGTCATTTTGTTTTGTACCGCCCATGCTAGTAGGTGAGCTAAATGCTCGGCTTGTGGGCCGATAAACTCTGCCCCTAAAAATAACCCTGTGCCTTGCTCGGCGTAAACACGCATGTGCCCTTTGTTTTTAAGCATGACGCGGCTGCGGCCTTGGTTTTCAAAGCTTACTTCGCCTATTTCAAAACAGTCGCAGCTGCCTAAGCGAGTGGTGATCTCTTTATAACTTTCGCCAACCATGGCTATTTGCGGGTCGCTAAATACGGCGGCAATTTTTGCTCTGCGTAATCCTGGCTGTACATCGGGGAAGCGTCCAGCATTTTGGCCAGCTATTAGGCCTTGATCGGATGCTTCGTGTAATAGTGGCAGCATATTACTGGCGTCGCCTGCGATAAATATATTTGAATCGCCACATTGCATTGTTTTAGCATTAGCAACAGGTACGCCGCGCTCATCAAGTTCAATACCGGTGTTTTCTAAGCCGAGTTTATCTGTGTTTGGTACGCGCCCCGTTGCGGCAAGTACGTAGTCAAATTGCTCGGTGTGTTTAGCACCTTGTTTGTCGGTGTAAGTAAGCTGCGCTTTGTTGTTTACTTGCATCATGTCGGATACGTTTGAGTCGGTATCAACAAAAAATTCTTCGGCAAATACGGTGTTTGCGTAGTCTTTTACTACTGGGTCGGTAAGGGGGCCAATTGCACCACCAACACCAAATAATTTTACTTTAACGCCTAAACGGTGCAGTGCTTGGCCAATTTCAAGGCCTATAACACCTGGGCCAAATACGGCTACCGATTCTGGAAGGTCGTCCCAGTCAAATACGTCGTCGTTTATAATTAATTTGTCGCCAAAATTATTAAGTACGCCAGGGTATGAAGGGCGTGAGCCGGTTGCTATAACAAAGCGTTTAGCAGTAATTATGGTGTGATCATCTATTTGTATGCGGTTTGCGTCTAAAAATTTAGCATAGCCACGAATTTTGTCATCGCTTGGAAGCTCATCTACAGCTTCTACTACAAATCCGGCAAAGCGGTCGCGTTCGCTTTTAACGCGTGCCATCACTTCTTTACCATTAATACGTGGTGCAGAGCTATGTACACCAAATGCAGGTGCCATTGTGATTGAGTGCGCAGCTTCAGCAGCTGCAATTAATAATTTACTCGGCATGCAACCAACTCGTGCGCAGGTAGTGCCGTAAGGGCCTGATTCGATCATAAGTACGTTATTTGTAAATTGTTTAGCATTACGATAAGCACTTAAACCCGCAGTACCCGCACCAATAACAACAACGTCGGTTTGCAATTCTTTCATTATTTTTTCCTTATAAAATAGGGGCAACCAGTGCCCCTATTTATATTTACTAATTGAGCAAAATTATTAATTAAGCAAAGTATTTTTCTAAATCGTCTGAGCCACCAATGTGCTTACCGCCAATAAATACTTGTGGAACGGTTTCACGGCCAGATACTGCTTTAAGGCTTGTTAGTGATGCGCCTGAGCCCATAACAATTTCTTCAAATGCAAAGCCTTTTTCTGTAAGAAGCGCTTTAGCTTTTGAACAGAACGGACAACCAGGTTTAGTAAATACAGTTACTGGCTCTGGTTTAGCTTGCTTAGGGTTGATGTAATCAAGCATTGTATCTGCGTCAGATACTTCAAACGGGTCGCCTGGTAAATCTGGTTCGATGAACATTTTGTCGATCACGCCATCTTTTACAAGCATAGAGTATCTCCAGCTGCGCTTACCAAAACCTAGGTCGTTTTTATCTACTAACATGCCCATGCCGTCAGTAAATTCGCCGTTACCGTCTGGTAGTAAAGTAATGTTTTGCGCTTCTTGATGCTCAGCCCATGCGTTCATTACAAAGGTGTCGTTTACCGATAAACATACAATTTCGTCAACGCCGTTTTGCTTAAGTACGCCAGCCAGTTCGTTGTAACGTGGTAAATGAGTAGACGAACACGTTGGTGTAAATGCACCCGGTAGTGAAAATACAACAACCGTTTTACCTTTAAAAATGTCGTCTGTTGTTACTGATTTCCATTCATCGTTTTGACGAGTTGCAAATGTAACGCTTGGGATTTTTTTGCCTTCAATATTGTTTAACATAATTTTTGTTCCTCTTGATTTGTTGATAGCCATTATGGCGGTGATTTAAATATAGTTCCAATCGTTTGTTTGTATTAAACTGATAGGTATAAACTATCAGTCTGGTAATGAATATGAACTTAAAAGATTTAGAGTATGTAAAAGCCATAGCGCACTTTAAGCACTTTCGTAAAGCGGCCGATGCGTGCGTTGTAAGCCAGCCTACCTTAAGTGGCCAAGTAAAAAAACTTGAACAGGAGCTAGGTGTTACTTTATTTGACCGCTCTACTAAGCAGGTAACATTAACCGCTAAAGGCGAGCGTTTATTAACACAAATTAATGTTATTTTAGAACAAACACAAATACTTAAAGAGCTTGCTGCTACGTCAAACGAGCCGCTACAGGGTAAGTTAACTATTGGTATTATTCCAACCATTGCGCCTTATTTACTGCCGGTATTACTCACTTCAATGAAAGAGGCGTTTATTAATAGTCGCTTTTCGTTTATTGAAATGCAAACCGCTACAATTTTAGAAGCGCTAGATAACGGTGAGCTCGACTTTGCAATTTTGGCTGATGTACCCGAGCTCAAAAAGTACCATAGCGTTAATTTATACAAAGAAGATTTTTTAGTTGCTGTATCACACGATAATTCATTAGCTCAGCAAAAAAAAGTAGCGCTGCGCGAATTACAAGGATGCAGCCTATTAATGTTAAGTGATGGCCATTGCTTTAAAGATCAAGCCCAACAGTTTTGTTTTTCGGCAGGAGTTAATGTGTCGAGCCAGTATCAGGGTAATAGTTTAGAAACATTACTGGCGCTGGTGGCTATGGATGACGGGGTTACATTTGTGCCTAAATTGGCTTGTACTGAGCGCGTAGGGGTTAATTATTTAGCTATTTATCCTAATCAGCAGCGCAATATAGTATTTGCATGTAGAAAGCATTACCCGCATTTATCGGGGGTTGAACAATTGGGTGAATGGTTGTCGGCTCACCCTAATTTAAAGGCTAAATTAACTAAATCGTTGAATTAAAGGTTTTGGCTAACTATTTCGACTATATCGTTAATTTGCACGCCCGGAAGTGGTGCATTATTAATGCTTACCGCAATGGCACTTTGTTGATATAACTGCTCAACACGAATGCTATTAAGGGTAATTACTTTATGCGGCATAGTATTGCCTAAAGCGTCTGTTAGGTAATTGTGGTGTGCTATGCTAAGTAGTTGACCTTTTTTAAGACCATGTGCTTTACCTAAGTTAATCACTATGTTGCCCTGATCAAGGTGCATAATTTTTCCTTGAGTAGGCAAGCAGGCCATAGCTGATTGTAAATCGTAACTTAGCGTTTGGTTTATATCGTTTATGCTTTGCCCATAGGGTGATTGCCAAAACATACTACTGTTAACATCAACAATAGCGGTTTTTTCAAATGGCCAAATAGCTTGGTTTTTATAGCTATTTTGCCAAAGCTGTTCATAAGTAGTGCCATCAAAAAGGGTAAACTCTATTTGGTAACTACGTTGATAGCTTTCGTCTTGCCAAAAGGCATAGTCGCTATTGAGCTTATCGCTAGTTGATAGGTTGGTTATTTGGCTTAATAAAACGTACTGCGCGTTACTACGCGAGGAAATATCTTCTAGTTGCGCATTAGAGTAGTCGTGTTGCTGCGAAAAATACTTATCGACCTTTATTGCGTTGTTGTAATAAGCAATAGGTACAGCGCTCATTTTTGACTTTTGCAATGCGGTATAAATATTTTTGCTAACCGCTTTATCTATGTCAAATATTTGACCCATGCGGGCTTGCTCACGATGATTAAGCTGGCTTTGGGTAACGGCCACAAACTTTTTAAAACTACTTTGTGGGCATTGCTCTGTTTGCGCAAAAATATCTAAGCGTAGTGTAATAGCTAGCTGATTATTATGACGTTCTTCGCTCACAAGTTCTATTTTTTGAATTTCGCCATGGCTGCTTATTTTAAGCTGATCTTGCATTAGCACGCCGTCTACTAAGGTTTGCACCGAGCTTACCCGCGCACCAGAGAACACTAACGCTTGTGTAATGGCATCTTTAATTGCTGCAGATTTAGCTGCGCCTACATCGCTACTTTTAACTTGTGCATGGCCGGTCGATTCATACCACTGCGCTGCAGTAAAAGGCGAAAACGTTAATAAAGCAGTTGCGCTTAATCCTGCAAATACCGATGATAAAAACGAATTCATACATTTACTCCAGTTAAATTTTAGCTATTAGCATAAGTTATACAGCAAGGAGCGTACCAATATTATTTGTGAGTAAATACCACTTAAGTGTCAATGGCATTAAACCTGCATAAGTATCGTATAATTATTTAATTTGTTTTTTAGGGCTAGGTACTATGCGAGTAATGCCATTACTTATCACGTTAGGATGCATAACCTTAAGCGGTTGTAGCAATATGTTTGATAAGCACGTTGAATACAAATATGTAGAGCCAAACAACTACCCGGTATTAAAAGCCGTGGGTTATGCACCTATTAGCCTGCAGTCGGGTGTTAATAAGTCGCAAAAGCAGTTAATGGCTATTAAAGCTTCTAAGCTAGAAGCGTATCGAGAGCTTGCAGAGCAAGTGTATGGGCAACAAATTACCGCAGGTACTACTGTTGCAGGTTCAATAGCACAAGACGATTACCTACAAAGCAAAGTGCAGGGCATTATTAAAGGCGCACAAGTTATAAAAGCCTACGCGGTAGACGACACCTATATAACTGAGCTTGAACTAAATATGAAACGCGTGCACGACCTGTACATAGGCGAAATTAAACCCCGAGAAGTTAAAAAAGTAACTTATTACTAGCCCCCTAAAAACGTTAGTAACTCTAAAAACAAAAAAGCCTTAGCTGATCAACAGTTAAGGCTTTTTTATTATGTAGGACGTTATTTTTAATTAAGTTTTTAAATTAAGCTTTTAAATTACGTACCAAGTTATTATCGGTGTTTATTACACTACCGGCTTGGTCGTAGGTCATAGAAGAGGGGGCACCAATTAAAATATCTTTTAATTGTTTAACGCTTAATTGTGCTTGATGCGCTGCGTGGGCATTTACTTCATTTTGCTTTTGGCATTGCTCAAGCTTGCTGCGTATTAGTTTAATTAAATCGGTGATCTCGGTTGTTTGCTCATCGTTATTGGCAATCAACTTGTTGAGCTCTTTATCGAGGTTGCTTAGCGTGGTTAAAAAAGACATTTTTTGTTGGGCAATTTCTTTTAAACCTTCACCACGGCGCGAGGCAATAGATGTTAGCTCGTCATTTAATAAAATATTAAGTGATTCTAAGCAATTGTGTTGCTCATTTAGTTTAATGGTAATTAAACTATTGTGATCAGCCATAAACGTTAAACTCAAATTCAGCTAGGTTTTTTGCAAGTTTTTCGCTGTCTATTTGGTATTTACCCTCAGTGATTGCTTTTTTAAGCTCTGCCACTTTATCGGTATCAAAACCAGGAGACTGCTGCGCTTTATCTTGCAGAGTTTTTAGCTGTTTAGCTTGCGGGGTTAAGCTTACAGAGTCGCTGGCAGCTTTAGGCGCCGAAGACTGTGCAGCTTGCGTATTTGCATTATCTCTTTGTATATCAACTTTTTGCTGCTTAGTGTTAGTTAACACATTTGCTTGTTGATTACTTTTATTAACTTGACCTACCATAATATTAAACCTGTATATTACCCAACTAATGCCAAGTTATCGGCATATACATAAGATACTTTAGTATAAATTTAAATTATATATTAACTTGTACAGACTCTACACCATCTACGCGTGCATTTAAAACTTTACCGGTTTTTTTGTTTTTTACTTTAACTTGCTCGCCAAGGCTACCATCCTCAAGTGCAATACCGGTTGTTTTAACTTTTAAGCCCTTAATATTAGCATTAATATTTACAGCATCGCCTTTGCACACCATGCATATTTGGCTAAGTAAAAGTGGCATTCCGCTGCGTATATTTCGTTTACTTCGGCTGCCTATTAATAATGCTGGGTTATCTAAATATTGTACTCTGATAAAGTGAGTTGAGCGCATTTCAATACTTAAATGCGCCGCAGTTATTACTTCGCCGCGAGCTAAATTTACATTAGCAACTACAACAGGAGCCGTTTCGGTTACTCTTACGTGTACATACTGGGCCCAGTTGTTAGTGTCGTTACATTTTATTTGTAATGTTACTTGGCGATTAAAAGGCGGATCGCTGGGGAGTAATAACTCAGGCTCTGATTCGCAACTGCGATCGGGAGTGCGGGGGTCGAGCGGTAACGCACTAAGCTGTATTTTATTTTCATCAAGGTTGTTAATTTGCGCAGCAACATGAGTTATAGCCATTTGTTGTAATATGTCTTTGCTAAATACTTTTGCCTCTAAAGGCAAAGTTAAACAGAGGCTAGTAAGAACATAAAAAACACTGTATCTTCTGATTTTTTTTAACAAACTCATAATGTTTCGGCTATGCTTATAGGTTAAAACAGGGTATAAATATTTAGCGTCAAAAAGTAGACGCTCCCGTTGTATTATGTGACTTTATAGATTCAAAGCAATTATCGTTCCGTATAGTTTGTTTTTTAGGAGATTTGAATGGCAGGTATTTTAGACTCAGTAAACCAACGAACCCAGTTGGTGGGGCAAAACCGCTTAGAGCTACTACTATTTAAACTCAGAGGGCGTCAGCGTTTTGGGATTAATGTGTTTAAAGTGAGAGAAGTACTGCAATGTCCTCCTCTTACCAATATGCCAAAATCAAATGCTTACATTCGTGGTGTTGCCCATATTCGCGGCCAAACTATTTCGGTTATCGACCTTTCTATGGCTGTGGGTGGGCGTCCAATTGAAAATATTAAAGACAGTTTTATAATTATTGCTGAATATAATCGTACCGTTCAAGGCTTTTTAGTTGGCGGTGTAGAGCGTATTGTAAATATGAACTGGGAAAAAATAATGCCGCCACCGCCAGGTGCAGGCCGGTATTCTTACTTAACTGCTGTAACTGAAATAGAAAACGAATTAGTTGAAATTTTAGATGTAGAAAAAATATTAAACGAAATTTGCCCAGTTAATACCGAAGTAAGTGCCGATGTTGCGGCTACACAAGGTGACATTAAAAAAGATTTAGGCGAGCGAATTGTTTTTATTGCCGATGACTCAGCAGTAGCACGAAACCAAGTTAAGCGAGCATTAGAGCCACTTGGCGTTCAAACTGAGCTTGCCAAAAATGGTAAAGAAGCACTTAAGCGATTAAAAGAAATAGCCGAACATGACTGCGTAAACGATATTACAGAACGTGTAGGGTTACTTATTTCGGATGTAGAAATGCCTGAAATGGATGGCTATACATTAACCGCCGAAATAAAAGCCGATCCTAAATTGGCACCATTACATGTTATTTTACATACCTCGTTAAGTGGCGTGTTTAATCAGGCCATGGTTGAAAAAGTAGGTGCAGATGACTTTATTGCAAAATTTAATCCCGACGAACTCGCAACAGCAGTAAGAAAATGGGTTCATTGTGATTAATAAATATAGGTGTTATTGATTTGAATAGTAAAGATTTACAGCAAAGTGAATACGATCAATTTCGCTTATTTTTAGAACAACAGTGCGGTATTGTATTAGGCGAAAACAAACAATACTTGGTTAAAAGCCGTTTAGCGCCGTTAATGAAGCGATTTAATGTTGAGTCTTTGTCACAGCTAGTAAATAAAACGTTGGGTTTGCATGAGCGCCAATTACGCGCTGCAGTGGTTGATGCAATGACCACCAATGAAACCCTATGGTTTAGAGATCAATATCCGTTTGAGTTATTAAAAACTAAACTGTTTCCAGAGTTTAAAGGGCTTAACAGACCATTAAAAATATGGTCTGCGGCAAGCTCTTCTGGTCAAGAACCATATTCAATTGCTATGTCGGTTGCTGAGTTTCAGACAAGTTCTCCTGGGGTTTTACGCATGGGAGCGCAAATAGTGGCTACCGATATATCAAATACTATGCTGGATATGTGTAAACACGCCGAGTATGACGCGTTAGCACTAGCAAGAGGGCTCTCGGTCGAACGCCGCAAAAAGTTTTTTAAAGACAGCGGCAATGGTATGGCTCAGGTTATTGATCCAATAAAAAAGCAGGTTAACTTTAGACACCTTAATTTACTCGACTCATACGCGCTTTTAGGCAAGTTTGATATTATATTTTGCCGCAATGTGTTGATTTACTTTGCACCAGAAGTAAAAGCAAAAATTATTGCTAAATTTTCTCAAGCACTTAATCCTAAAGGTTATTTACTTTTAGGTGCGTCGGAATCGATGAGTGGTTTAAGTAACGATTTTGATATGGTTAGATGTAACCCTGGTATTATTTATCAAAAGAAATAACTGCAAGTGTGGTGAAGTGCGAGCAACTTGCACATTTTAAGCATTATTTAAACGACGCATCTAGCGTCGTTTTTCGTTTTAGTGATCAGCAAGTAATTAGCCAAGCTTTGCGTATTACCAAGCACTCTGTATAAGTTATAGCTTCGCACCTCCCCTTATTTAAAGCGCATTGTGCCAATATATTTAAGCAAATATATCCACAAAAAGGCTATGAAGTGCTGCGCTTTAGAGAAGAAAAAATAGATAAATTATCTGTTTAAATCACTGCTCATTTACTCCCATTCGCATCCATTGTGCAAATGTGCTTTAGAGTTTTTAACTGCTGGCATTTTTTATAATAACTGTATTGGCTCATATCAATTTACTTATTGCCTTAAAATCTCCCTAAAACCCGCACTTTAAATAGCTATGTTTAATCAGTTTAGTAAATAACTTTAAACAAAAATTAGTTAAATGGCTTATTTCTTGCTTTGTTCAAGCTAAGTCAATTTTTTGGAGATGGTTATGGCTATCAGTTTTGATAAAGCGCTTGGTGTGCACCCGCACGCTATGTTGATCCGTTCGCAAAGAGCCGAAATGCTCGCTACCAATATCGCTAATGCTGATACGCCGGGCTATAAAGCAAAAGATATAGACTTTGCCTCTGCACTAAAAACGGCAAAGTCACACCAACAAGGCGGCAATAGTATGGTTAGAACCAACAGTAAACACATTGCCGGTGGTAGTAAAGAAGTTGGTGGTTCAGAAATGTTTCGTAATGCAAATCAACCAGATACAGGTGATGGCAACTCAGTTGATATACAGGTGGAACGAAACTTGTATGCACAGAATGCTATGGAGTATCAGGCCAGCTTGCAATTTTTAAGCGGCAGATTTAAAGGTCTGAAAAAAGCACTCGGTAGCCAAGGATAATAATTATGAGTTTATATAATGTTTTTGATATTGCTGGTTCTGGTATGAGCGCACAAAATGTGCGTTTAAACACTACCGCAAGTAATATTTCTAATGCGAATACTATTAGTTCTTCTCAGGATAAAACTTACCGAGCGCGACAACCTGTATTTGCTGCTGAGCTTACTAAAGCTTCAGCATCAGCAAGTAATCCACAGGGCTCCGCTGTTGGCGTTAAAGTATTAGGCATTGTTGAGAGCAACAAACCATTACAAATCGAATATAACCCAAACCATCCAAGTGCGGATGAAAATGGCTATATCTATAAACCCAACGTTAATGTTGTTGAGGAGATGGCAAACATGATTTCTGCCTCTCGTTCGTATCAAACAAATGTGCAAGTTGCCGATGCAGCAAAGCAAATGTTAAGTAAAACACTGCTGCTAGGCCAGCGGTAACAGAGGGTAGGTTATGAGTAACGATATTAGTACATCTTCATCCTATTTAGACTCTTTACGGTGGCAAGAAAAACAAGCAGCCAGTAAAGACAAGAGTGATGCGTTAACCCAAGAAGATTTTTTCTCATTACTAACGCAGCAACTGTCGTTTCAAGATCCGAGTAAACCGGCTGATAACGATCAGATGATTGCGCAAATGACTAGCTTTACTATGGCTGAGGGAATTTCAAATTTAAACTCTAACTTTGAAGCTTTAGCTGCATCAATGACATCGAATTCAGCACTGCAAGCATCTACATTAGTAGGCAAGCAGGCGCTTTTAGAGTCTGACACATTAGATTTAAATGCAGCAGGTGATGCACGAGGCTCAGTTGTTGCCGAAAAGCCAGTTGAAAGCTTAAAGCTTAGAATTGAAGATGAGTCTGGGCAGTTAGTTAGAACTATAGATTTAGGCTCGCAACCAGCAGGTGCAGTGCGTTTTGCATGGGATGGTAAAAATGAAGCAGGTGAGCGCCTACCCCCTGGTGAATATAAAATTAAAGCCGAAGGGAGTACTAATGGTGAGTTTTCGAGCCTGCCAATTGCTACCTTTAAAAATATTGAGAGTGTGAATATTAATGGTGCAAATGGCATCATTATTAACACTAAAGAAGGTGCGGTTAGGCTGACTGATGTTGCAGAAATCGCGTAAAAGATTCATTAGCCAGCGGGCTAAAAATTAAATAGTTTAGAGGTCAATTATGAGCTTCAATATTGCATTATCCGGCCTTGCTGCCGCACAAAAAGATTTAAACGTTACGGCAAATAATATAGCCAACGTAAATACTACGGGTTTTAAAGAGTCGCGCGCAGAATTTGCTGACGTGTATGCATCGTCGGTATTTAGTTCGGGTAAAACAAAAAATGGTGATGGCGTGCAAACGACTATGGTTGCACAACAATTTCATCAAGGATCATTACAGTTTACCAATAACTCGTTAGATTTAGCGATTACCGGTGAAGGTTACTTTGCAACCAGCCAAGACCTAGGCGCGCAAGATTTTACTTACACACGTGCCGGCGCATTTAAGTTAAACAAAGACAACTTTGTGGTAGATGCAAATGGCAGCTTTTTACAAGGCTTTCCGGTTGACCCTTCAACAGGCGATACTACATCAGTGAGTTTAAGCACTTCATCGGCTTTACAAATACCTGACTCGTCAGGATCGCCGCGTGCTACTTCAAGCGTGTATAGCTCATTTAATTTAGATTCACGATCAATTGCACCTACAATTGCGTTTAACCCTACCGAAAGTGCAACTTATAATTCATCAACCTCTACAACCGTGTATGACTCACTCGGTGAGCCACATGTATTGCAGCTGTTTTTTGTAAAAAGCGACCCTGCAGTACTTGGTAATGAAAATCAATGGAGCGTACATTCAACACTTGATGGTAAATCCTTTGGTGCCAATGGGGTTGAACAAACAGTAGCTCCGTACACTCCTATGACTACTTTTAAGTTTGACTCAAGTGGCTTACCGCAAAGTACAGATGGCACGCCAAACGTAAGTAATACTTTTAATCCATTGTCTATTGCAGCTGGTGGCGGTGGTACAGCGGGGCTTTCTGATTTATTAACCAATGGCGCTACCTTCCCAGCGCCTGTTGAAATTAACTGGCGTGATGAAACTGGTACAGCTAATAAAATACCTACTCAATACGCAAGTCGCTTTGAAGTAAAAGCACTTGAGCAAGATGGTGCAACGGTTGGCCGTTTAGCGGGTATTGATATTGGTGCCGATGGTAAAGTTGTGGCTTCGTACAGTAATGGCGACTCTACATTTTTAGGCCAAGTGGCTATGGTACGTTTTTCAAACTCACAAGGTTTACAACAAGTGGGCAGCACAGGTTGGAAAGCGAGTATAGCGTCAGGCGAGCCTATTGCTGGTGAACCAGGCTCTGGCACATTAGGTAATATCAACTCATCAGCGCTTGAGCAGTCAAACGTAAACTTAACTAACGAACTAGTTGATTTGATTAGCGCACAGCGTAATTTCCAAGCAAACTCGCGAGCGCTGGAAGTTAACTCAACAATTCAGCAAAGTATTCTGCAAATTAGATAAAGCACAATTTATTAATTTGAATATTCAAGGCTGCTTAATTGCAGCCTTTTTTATTTTAGGCGATTGGCTTGCCATCGTGACACTAAGTGCAAAAAAGCATATTTACAAAGAGGTTAAGAGACGCTGTCGCTTTAGATAAAGTACAAACAAATTTACTGTTCTTTTCTCATTTACCCTCATTTACTTCTCTTTGTACGAAAGGGCTGTTGTCAGATTTAGCTAAAAATTAGCTAAGCACAATGTTTGGTTTAGGTGTAGGCAACGGGCTTGCCACCGTGGCACTAAGTGCAAAAAAGCATATTTACAAAGAGGTTAAGAGACGCTGTCGCTTTAGAAAAAACAAACAAATTCCCCCTTCTTTTTATTGTTTTTTCATGCGTATTTACGCCCCTTCAAAATAACAGTTTTAGTATTAAATTTAATCTGGCGCATATATTGCATTTGTTCTTACAGAGATTTTTAAGTGAGTCGATGTTATGGATAAAATGGTCTACATTGCCGCGTCTGGCGCTAAGCAAAGCTTAATGGGGCTTGCCCTTAAAGCCAATAATTTGGCGAACGCAAACACTACAGGTTTTAAAGCCGACTTTGCCCAAGCTCGATCTATGCAAGCGTTTGGTGAAGGTTTGCCATCGCGGGTGTTTTCTATGGAAGAGCGCCCAGGTTCAAACATGACATCGGGCGGCATACAGCAAACCGGTCGCGAGCTCGACATTGCCATGAGCGATAACGCCTGGCTGAGTGTACAAGACGCCTCCGGCAACGAAGCTTATACAAAAGTAGGTACGCTTAATATTACCGCCGAAGGCATGTTAGTTACCAGCGGTGGTCGTCAAGTAATTGGCGAAGGCGGCCCTATTATTTTGCCAGTCCCGATTGAAAAAATAGAATTTAGTAAAGACGGTGCCATACAAGTACGCCCACAAGGCGCGCCGGCTAACTTTTTAGAAGAGGTTGATCGTTTAAAAGTGGTTGAGGCAAATAACTCAACACTTGAAAAAGGTAACGATGGTTTATTTAGACCAAAACCAAATCAAACGGTTGAAACCTCAGCTAACGTACAAGTGATAAGCGGCGCATTAGAAATGTCGAACGTTAATCCGGTACACGAAATGGTCGATATGATCAGCCATCAACGCCAATTTGAATTACAAGTAAAGCTAATGAAAACAGCAGAAGAAATAGATCAATCGCAAGATCAGCTGTTGCGCATAGTTTAACTTTAAAATGAGGACACGATTATGAATCCAGCATTGTGGATCAGTAAAACAGGGCTTGACGCCCAACAAACCGACATTTCGGTTATTTCAAATAACTTAGCCAACGCCAGTACGGTTGGTTATAAAAAAAGCCGCGCCGTTTTTGAAGATTTACTTTACCAAAACATTAATCAACCAGGCGGTCGCTCATCACAAGATACCGAAATGCCATCAGGTTTAATGCTAGGTGCTGGTGCCAAAGTGGTAGCTAACCAAAAAAACTTTTCGCAAGGTAATATGCTAACTACTGAAAACTCACTAGATTGGATGATTTCTGGTTCAGGCTTTTTTGAAGTACTACAGCCAGATGGCAATATTGCTTATTCGCGCAACGGGCAATTTACTACCGATGGCGACGGGCGAGTTGTAACCTCGGGTGCCGGTTATGTAGTTCAGCCTGAAATGAACGTACCCGACGACGCGCAATCAATAACTGTATCGCAAGACGGTGAAGTGTCTGTACGTGTTGCAGGGCAGGCCGATAACGTGGTTATTGGGCAAATTACCATTAGTGACTTTATTAATCCGTCGGGCCTTGAGCCTATAGGGCAAAACCTTTACACCGAAACTGCGGTAAGTGGCGCGCCGGTGCAGGGTAACCCTGGAGTTGATGGGCTAGGCACTATTATTCAAGGTTCACTAGAAACGTCAAACGTAAACGTAACCGAAGAGTTGGTAAACCTAATAGAAACCCAGCGTGTTTACGAAATGAACTCAAAAGTAATTTCGGCAGTTGATGAAATGATGAGCTACATCAATCAGCAATTATAATATTTTAGAGGTTATTATGCGCAATATTATATTATTTGCAGCGGGTACTTTATTGTTAAGTGGCTGTGTGTCTACACAAAATAGTGATGTAGTACAAGACGACCCTTACTATGCGCCCATGTACCCAGAACCCAATGTTGAACCGGCAGTTGCTAATGGCTCACTGTTTAATACGTATTTATCGAACGACTTATACGCCGATAAAAAAGCACTGCGTACTGGCGATATAATTACAGTTAAATTGCAAGAATCTACGCAAGCCTCTAAAGCGGCAAAAACAGAAACTGATAAGCAGTCAGACGCAAAACTCGACCCCGTTATTGGTTTAGGCGGATTGCCGGTAAATATTGGCGGCGACAGCATTCAATTTGGTATTGGCAGCGACACGTCATTTAAAGGCGACTCAAAATCAAATCAGTCAAATAGTTTAGCCGGCGATATATCGGTAAACGTAATGCGTGTTTTACCTAATGGTAATTTAGTTATTCGCGGCGAAAAATGGCTAACGTTAAACTCAGGCGAAGAATTTATTCGTTTAGAGGGATTAGTAAGGCCAGAAGATGTAACTGCAGACAATACCGTACAGTCAAATAGAATTGCTAATGCACGAATTCAATATTCGGGCAAAGGGCAAACTCAAGAAGCGCAAAGTGCCGGTTGGCTAACACGCTTTTTTAGTAGCTCACTTTTTCCTTTTTAGAGGACATTCATTATGAATGTATTTAAAGTTTTTTGTTTAATGGTGTTACTTGGCTGGCAACGTCCTGCCATGGCCGAGCGCATTAAAGATGTGTCTATGGTTGAGGGCGTACGCTCAAACCAATTAGTAGGCTATGGCCTAGTTGTTGGCTTACCTGGTACGGGCGAGCAAAGCCGATTTACCGAGCAAAGCTTTAAAGGCATGTTAAACAGCTTTGGCATTACGTTACCAGCAAGCTTAAAACCAAAAATTAAAAACGTGGCTGCGGTTGCAGTGCATGCAGAGCTACCGCCTTTTAGAAAGCCCGGGCAAACTATAGATATTACCGTATCATCTATTGGTAGTGCAGGTAGTTTACGCGGTGGTACTTTACTACAAACCTTTTTAAAAGGGGTCGACGGCAACGTATACGCTATTGGCCAAGGTAGTTTAATTGTAGGTGGTTTAGGCGCAGAAGGGCTTGATGGCAGTAAAGTCGTTATAAACACGCCAACAGTGGGGCGTATTCCAAATGGCGCAACCGTTGAGCGCGCAGTTAAAAGCCCATTTATGCAAAACGACTATATTACTTTTAACTTAAATCGCCCAGACTTTACTACCGCCAAGCGATTAGAAAAAACCATAAACGATTTAGTAGGCCCAAATAGTGCCCAAGCACTCGATGCAGCGTCTATTAGAGTGATTGCCCCAAGAGACGCCTCGCAGCGCGTGTCTTATTTATCAACGCTCGAAAACCTAGAGTTTACCCCAGCAGATACAGCGGCAAAAATTATCGTTAACTCGCGTACCGGTACTATTGTTATTGGTAAAAACGTAAAGCTACAACCTGCGGCTATTACCCATGGTGGCTTAACAGTAACTATTGCGGAGCAACAAAACGTATCGCAACCTAATGCTTTTAGCGATGGCGATACCGTTGTTACTCAGCAAAGTATTATAGATATAAAACAAGACGACTCACGGGCATTTGTATTTAACCCTGGAGTGAGCCTAGATGACCTAGTACGCGCTATAAACGAAGTAGGCGCCGCACCTGGCGATTTAATGGCAATACTAGAAGCCCTAAAAGAAGCCGGCGCAATAAACGGCCAGCTAGTTGTAATTTAAAACAATGTAATGCTATCGGTGGTCAGTTTTAAAAGCTGACAACCGATGGCATATAGCTCCACACTTTCCCCTCTGGCTCAATTTTTGCATTGCTTTATACATTATTCATTATTGTGTCAAAAAGCTGATGGAAACAAATCACCTCGATAAGCAAAACTTTTTTGATTTAGGTAACTTAAACGCTTTGCGTAAAGATGCCCTAAACAGTGGCGACGCGTCTAGTGATGCCTCAAAAGCGGCTCTCAAAAAAGCAGCGGCACAATTTGAAGCTATATTTACGCAAATGTTGCTTAAAAGCATGCGCAAAGCCAGCGAAGCCTTCGAAGACAAAGAAAGCCCATTAAATTCAAGTAGCGTAAAGTTTTTTGAAGAAATGCACGATCAGCAACTTTCATCAGAGCTCTCGTCTAATGGTTCATTAGGGCTTGCCGACTTAATAGTGCAGCAACTTTCTCCTACGGCAAAAAATTACACTCCAGCGTCAGTACTCAGAACCAGTAACGATCTTTTAAGCGATCAGCGTGCTGGCATAGAGTTGCCGCAGCAACAGCGTAAAAAAGCCGTAACTGAGCCTGTAGATAAAAGCGCTATGAACACCGAAAAGCCAGAAGTAGCTAAGCCAAACTTTGAAACGGCCGAAGAGTTTGTAAGTTCGGTATGGGAGCATGCTAAAACAGCGGCTAAAAAAATTGGTTTAAACCCTGCCGTTATGGTGGCTCAAGCAGCGCTTGAAACCGGTTGGGGTAAGCATATTATTAATAAAAGCGACGGTAACAGCTCAAATAACTTATTTAACATTAAGTCAGATAAAAGCTGGCAGGGTGAAAAAGCTAACAAAGTAACCTTAGAGTTTGAACAAGGTGCTGCAGTTAAAAAACAAGCCAGTTTTAGAGCTTACGACTCAATAAAAGACAGCGTAAACGACTTTGTTGATTTTTTAACTCAAAACCCACGCTATCAACAAGCATTACAAAATACCGGCAAACCGGCAGCGTTTTT
The DNA here is from genome assembly GCF_017653575.1 of Pseudoalteromonas sp. K222D. Lineage (NCBI taxonomy): Bacteria > Pseudomonadati > Pseudomonadota > Gammaproteobacteria > Alteromonadales > Pseudoalteromonadaceae > Pseudoalteromonas > Pseudoalteromonas sp. K222D. The sequence continues at coordinate 60,500 of NZ_JAGGDL010000018.1, read as the reverse complement.
AGACTCATTACAACAAGCCGGTTATGCAACAGACCCAAATTATGCGGATAAAATAAAGCGCGTACTTAACAGTAGCGAGCTAAAAAATATTGCAACAAACGTGATCCGCCAAGGAGTAAAGTAACATGTCGTTTAATTTATTAAACATTGCTAATTCAGGAATAAGAGCAAACACTGATCTGTTGCAAACAACCAGTAAAAATATTGCCAATGTAAATACCGATGGCTATGTGCGCGAGCGTACAGAGCATGGCACCATGATCGACAATCAAGTTGGCAAAGGTAATACCTACAGGTTACTTAATGAATTTGCACAAAAACAATTAAACAGAGACACCTCAAATAAAACGTTTTTTGATCAGTTTGTAAGTGAAGCAAATCGGGTAGATACGTTATTTTCGCAAGAAGCGAATAGCTTATCGACCGGTATTAATTCGCTATTTAATAAAGTGCAAGAAGCGCTTAATCAGCCATCGTCAACGGTTGCACGTTCGTTAGTAATGACTAACGCCGACAGCTTAATAAGCCAAATGGATAGGTTGTCGGGAATAGTGCTGGATCAAAAAAATGTTGTAAATGAACAGCTCGAAATATTCTCCGATGAAGCCAACACCTTAATTCAAAAAATAGGATCGTTAAACCAACAAATAGCAGGTGTTAATGGTACTAACAACGCATCTGCTGCAAGCGGCACATATAACGAGCGCGACAAAGCGATTCGCGATTTATCAGAGTTAATCGACATTGAAACGCTTGACGGCCCCAATGGTGAAAAACTTGTTTTTATGGGTAGCGGTGAAGCGGTTGTAATGCAAAACGGCTCGTTTAACTTGTTTTCGATGCGCGGCGACCCCGATCCAAATTTTAAAGAACTGCGCTTAGATGTAAATGGCGGCAAAGCTGTGCCGCTTGAAGTTGATGCCAGTAAATTAAAAGGCAAAATAGGTGGTTTACTTGCCTTCAGAGACGATATTTTAGTACCTGCGCAAAATCAAATAGGCCAAATGGGTTTAGCGTTAGCTGATGCATTTAATCAGCAAAATCACTTGGGAATGGATGCTAACGGTAAATTGGGTGGCGATATATTCAATATACCTACGGCAAAAGGCTTTGCCTATCAAGCTAATACCGGTGGTGCTGGGGTTAGTGCAACAGTAGAGCCCGGCAAAGGCAGTAATTTACCTGCCAGTGATTTTATTGTGACTTATACCGCAAACCCAAACGAAGTGAGTATTCAGCCAGTAGATAATAAAGGCGAGCCACTAGGCGCTGCTACAACAGCAACATTTGTCGGCGGCGAAATTAACTCGGCAAATAACCCTGGTGTTGATTTATTTGGCTTGCAGTTAACTATGGCTGGTGCTGGTAATGAAGGCGATAAATTTCAAATTAAGCTCAATTCAGAAGCCGCAGCAAATATATCGCTAACAACTGGGCGCGGTGAAGACCTAGCGTTAGCATCGCCAATACGCACCGCCGATGGGGTTAATAATACCGGTAGCGGCGCTATTTCTGCTGGCAGTGTGAGTAGTGTTACCGCTGGTGGCTTTACAACTACCACTCCTCCTGCACTCGCTAATGGAGATATAACCATTGTTAAAGCCGCGGGTACAAATGATTACTTAATTAGCGATGGAAACGGCGCTAATGTGCCAATTACTATTGCACCACCAGGTAAAAATGTTTTGGCTGGCCTTGGTGCTCCATACAATAATTATGGCTTTGACTTTGACATTGAAGGCTCGCCAGCCACAGGCGATAGCTTTACATTAGAGTTTAACAAAGGCGGCTTTGACGATAACCGCAATGGCTTAAAGTTAGCCGAGTTACAAAACGGTGACTTGGTGCGCCAAAATGTTGTTTCAAGCTCAGATGCCGATAACCATAAAACGTTTAACCAAGCGTATGCCGGATTAGTAACCGACATTGGCGTGGTAACAGGCCAAGCTAAAACAAACGGCGCAGCATTCGACGCACTCGCACAGCAGTCAGAGGCATGGTACGAGTCGTTATCTGGGGTAAACCTTGACGAAGAAGCAGCTAATTTGCTGCGCTTTCAACAATCTTACGCGGCTTCAGCTCAGGTGCTTTCTGCTGCACGTTCTATTTTTGACACTTTACTTAGTGCCACGAGGTAATTATGCGTTTATCAAATAACTTAATGTATCAAAATAACATTAATAAAATACTACAAAATCAAAATGGCGTAGCAAACGCACAAGAGCGAGTAAATACCGGGCAAAAGTATTTATCTACCTCAGAAGCGCCTGCCGATATATCGCAAGCTATGCTGTATACCAATAAAATACAAAGTAATGAACAGTATACAAAAAACATTAACCAGCTCAATGGCCGACTCAAAACCGAAGAAAGCGTACTGCAAGGTATTAACGAAAGTATTCAAGCAGCTAAAGATATTGCCTTAAAAGCAGGTAATGGCGCATACAGTAAAGACGACTTAAAGTCGTTAGCATCGGAGCTAACCGAAATACAAAAAACGTTAGCTAATTTAATGAACACCCGTTCAGAAGACGGTAAATACATATTTTCAGGCTACCAAGACAGCACGCAACCGTATCAGTTTGATGCCGCTAGCGGAAAATACAATTACCAAGGCGATCAAGGCCAGCATAAAATTACTATTGCCGAAGGTGTGTCGATTAAATCTAGCGACAACGGCTACGACACCTTTGAAAAAACTAATGCACGCCTTGATGTAACATTTAACACGGGCGATGCAACAAGTACACTTACGGGTTCTGTTTATGTAGAGAAACAAGGTGTGTTCGATCAGTTTCATAAAGAGCAATATAACGCTGATCCAGACCCTTTAGTGTCAGTCACAGCAAATACTTTTAATGTAGTGGTTACTGCCGGTGCTAACCCAGGCGATCTGGATCAGTATGAAATTTTACGAGATGGAGTAGCGCAAACACCACCTGTTAGCGGGAATGTAACCGACGAGCCAATAGAGTTTGCGGGCATGAAAATTCAGCTCACTGGCGCAGCACCTGGGCAGCAGCTCGATTTTAGCCTAGAAAAACCCCACAAAGAAAACGTACTTAATACGCTACAAGGCTTAATTACAGGCTTAAATAATGGCACGCTTGCGGGGGATGATTTTCAGCAAGTACTTAACGATGGCGTAACGCAGTTACAAAACGCCAGCGAGCAAGTAGTGTTTACCCAAGCTAGTTTAGGCGGGCGTATGAATGTGCTAGAAAGAGTAACCGACTCTAACTCTGCGTTAGATATTCAAAACCAAAGTAATCGTTCAAGCCTGCTTGAAGTAGATATGGCCGCTGCAATTAGCGAACTCACTCAGCAAGAAACCGCACTCCAAGCGTCGCAAGCTACTTTCGGCCGCTTAGCCAAACTCTCGTTATTTGATTATATTTAAAGGTTAAGAGCAGGTTTTAGGTGTCAGGTATCAGGTTTTAGGCAAAAATTAACCAAGCACGGTGAAAATTTAAATATAATTTTATAGGCGCGGTTTTATACCGCGCTTTTGGGTTTTCGACTATTTGAAATTTACTGTTCTTTGTGCAAATGGGTTTAGTAAATTTATTCACAAAGAGGTTATGAGGGCGCTACGCTTTAGAGAAGAAAAAAGCACTCAATTATGTGTTTCCGAGTTTTTCAATTTACTTCTCATTTACTCTCATTGTTTTCTCTTTGTGCACAGTAATATTTAAATGCTTTATTCACAAAAAGGCTAAGATGGCGCTGCGCTCTTAGAAACCAAACACACTACAGTAAAAAACATGACATACCCCGGTAATCGTCCTCCGAATATCCCCACTAACCAAGCGGCAAAAAAATGTCACTATTTATTAGCCTTCCATTATAAAGCTCATTTTTACTCTAAAACTCAGTTTGATATTTATAATTTACATTAAAAACAATGTATTGGGTTTGTTGGGTTAGTTGGCACAAAACCTGCTTTATTAAGTGCATCTAATAGTGGTTCCTGCAAAAGCATTTTGAACCACATCCTGTTAAACACTCGGAGATGGTAAAATGGCATTAACAGTAAATACTAATGTGTCGTCACTAAACGCACAACGTAACTTAACAAAATCAGGTCAGGGTTTAGCTACTTCAATGGAGCGACTGTCTTCTGGTATGCGTATTAATAGCGCAAAGGATGATGCAGCCGGCCTGCAAATTTCAAACCGCCTTACATCGCAAATAAATGGTTTAGCAGTAGCGCAGCGAAATGCTAACGATGGTATTTCAATGGCACAAACTGCTGAAGGTGCGATGTCGGCCTCTACCGATATTTTGCAACGCATGCGTGAGTTAGCACTACAATCAGCGAATGGATCAAATTCTGATACAGATCGGCAAGCATTGCAAAAAGAGACTGCAGCATTACAACTAGAGTTAACACGTATCGCTGAAACGACTTCTTTTGGTGGGCAAAAGTTGCTTGATGGCTCATTTGGTACTAAAGCGTTTCAAGTCGGTTCAAATGCAAATGAAACTATCTCGATGTCTCTTGGGGATATCAGTGCAGATAAAATCGGTGCAAGGCAGCTTGATTTAAAAGCAGTTGAAGGTACTGCAGGTGGATTAGGGCAAAGTGTTGGTTCAGCTGCTGGTGATAATGCTGGGCCTGGTAATGGCGTTGCAGCTAATTCAACAATTGCTATAAATGGTTTGAAACCTAAAACAATAACGTTAGCAGCTGGTGACAGTGCATTAAATATTGCTGCAAAAATAAATACAGAAAAAAGCACAACAGGTGTTGAGGCTACCGCTCAAACGGGTGTTAAAATTGATACGAGCACGTTAAGTGCGAATGGTACATTCTCATTTAACTTGAATGGAGAGGCGATTTCTGCTAATGCGACTAATTCAGATATGACATCTGTTGCTTCAGCTATTAATGAGAAGTCAACCACAACAGGTGTATCAGCAGAAATAAATACTGATGGTGATTTGATTTTAAGTAATAACGACGGTGCAGACATTAAAATTGATACAGTTACAATTAATGGTGGTGTTGATGGTGGCACTGTATCTGCCTTTGCTTTAGATGCTAAAGGTGTTGCTGAAACCACTGGAATCGTTTTAGAGGATGATACCGGTAATGATAATGCTGCTGCAGGCTCTGAAGCTGCCACTTTTGCTGGTACAGTGAAGCTCTCATCAACAGCTACGTTTTCAGCAACAGCAAGTGATACTTTACTTGCTGGGGATACGAACACGAATAACTCAGTACTTAAAAACGTTGATACTATCGACCTTTCAACAGCTGGTGAATCGCAAAATGCGTTAAGTATAATTGATAGCGCGCTAGCACAAATAGACGATAGCCGTGCTGATTTAGGTGCTTTACAAAACCGTTTTGGTCACACCATTAGTAACTTGGCTAATATTTCTGAAAATGTATCTGCATCGCGTAGTCGTATTCAAGATACCGACTTTGCGACAGAAACTGCACAAATGACGAAGAACCAAATATTGCAACAAGCGGGTACGTCAATACTCTCGCAAGCAAACCAAATACCACAAGCAGCCATTAGCTTGTTAGGTGGCTAATTATTTAGTTTATTAGTAACTGTTTATATAGACGCACTTCAATTTGAAGTGCGTTTTATATTTTATCGCAAAAAACATTGGAAATATTTTCATTAAATACAGTTGGTTACATTTAATTTAATAAATAATCCAATTTATTTTTAAAATATCTCTAAAGATAGCTTATCTCCTGCCGTTAACTTAATCAGTACGGAGCTGAGCATACAATTTGTGACAGCTCTTGGTTAAATTAAAATAGTAACATTACGAAAGTAATCAGGAGTTTTATCATGGCTATATCAGTAAATACAAACGTATCTTCATTAAACGCTCAACGTAACCTTTCTAAATCTGGTCAAGGTTTAGCTACTTCAATGGAGCGACTGTCTTCTGGTATGCGTATTAATAGCGCTAAAGATGATGCAGCCGGCATGCAAATTGCCAACCGTTTGACATCACAGGTTAATGGTTTAGCAGTAGCCCAACGAAATGCTAACGATGGTATTTCAATGGCGCAAACAGCTGAAGGCGCGATGAGTGAGTCAACTAGTATTTTACAGCGTATGCGCGAACTAGCATTGCAATCAGCGAATGGTTCAAATTCGGATACTGACCGTCAAGCTCTACAAAAAGAAGTTGGCGCTCTTCAACTAGAGTTAACACGTATCGCTGAAACGACTTCTTTTGGTGGACAAAAGTTGCTTGATGGCTCATTTGGTACTAAAGCGTTTCAAGTCGGTTCAAATGCAAATGAAACTATCTCGATGTCTCTTGGGGATATCAGTGCAGATAAAATCGGTGCAAGGCAGCTTGATTTAAAAGCAGTTGAAGGTACTGCAGGTGGATTAGGGCAAAGTGTTGGTTCAGCTGCTGGTGATAATGCTGGGCCTGGTAATGGCGTTGCAGCTAATTCAACAATTGCTATAAATGGTTTGAAACCTAAAACAATAACGTTAGCAGCTGGTGACAGTGCATTAAATATTGCTGCAAAAATAAATACAGAAAAAAGCACAACAGGTGTTGAGGCTACCGCTCAAACGGGTGTTAAAATTGATACGAGCACGTTAAGTGCGAATGGTACATTCTCATTTAACTTGAATGGAGAGGCGATTTCTGCTAATGCGACTAATTCAGATATGACATCTGTTGCTTCAGCTATTAATGAGAAGTCAACCACAACAGGTGTATCAGCAGAAATAAATACTGATGGTGATTTGATTTTAAGTAATAACGACGGTGCAGACATTAAAATTGATACAGTTACAATTAATGGTGGTGTTGATGGTGGCACTGTATCTGCCTTTGCTTTAGATGCTAAAGGTGTTGCTGAAACCACTGGAATCGTTTTAGAGGATGATACCGGTAATGATAATGCTGCTGCAGGCTCTGAAGCTGCCACTTTTGCTGGTACAGTGAAGCTCTCATCAACAGCTACGTTTTCAGCAACAGCAAGTGATACTTTACTTGCTGGGGATACGAACACGAATAACTCAGTACTTAAAAACGTTGATACTATCGACCTTTCAACAGCTGGTGAATCGCAAAATGCGTTAAGTATAATTGATAGCGCGCTAGCACAAATAGACGATAGCCGTGCTGATTTAGGTGCTTTACAAAACCGTTTTGGTCACACCATTAGTAACTTGGCTAATATTTCTGAAAACGTATCTGCATCGCGCAGTCGTATTCAAGATACTGACTTTGCAACAGAAACTGCACAAATGACTAAAAACCAAATATTGCAACAAGCAGGTACGTCAATTTTGTCGCAAGCGAACCAGTTGCCACAAGCAGCACTTAGCTTACTAGGTTAATAGTTCATTAGGCATTAGCTTATTAATAGCTAACTAATACCAAAAGTCAGTATTAGTAATTTAAAAAAGGAGATGGCTTTGTTCATCTCCTTTTGTCGTTTAACTTACTAAATTAAGCTAATTTATAAATAGTGTACAATGTTTAAAACTATTTAGGAGGCGTTATGAATACAATTACCTCAGGCGCAGAAGTTTTAGTAACGGCAAGTAATGCTGGGCAAGCTAGCGAAAGTAAAGTAGGGCAAGCAGCTACGGTACTAACGGCTAGTGCCATTGACGATGTTAAAAAAAGTGCTTCACAAGCACAGCAGTATCAAAGTAATGCTGACACTGCTACGCAGCAGCAACAACCGCTAGAGCGTGAACAGCTTGAAAAAGTGGCGCAGCAATTGCAAGATTTTATGGGCGAAATGAACCGTAGTTTACAGTTCCAGGTTGATGAAGATTCAGGCCGCGATGTAATTAAAGTGCTCGATAAGGCAACTGGCGATGTTATTAAACAATACCCTTCGGAAGAAGTGTTAAGTTTAGTATCAAAGTTGTCTGAAACTGCGGGTTTATTGATTGACCAAACGGTATAGCTATATAAGTATATAACTAAATAGTAGCTGCGTTTTTTAAGTTTTTTGTTTTTTATTTAATAGTGTAAAGGGGTATAAACATGGCTATTTCGTTTACTGGCTTAGGTTCAGGCTTACAAGTATCTGAAATTGTAGGTGCATTGGTTAATGCCGAAAAAGCGCCTTTTGAATCACGTTTAAATAGAAAAGAAGCTAACTTAACTACCGACATTTCCGCTGTGGGTGCGCTTAAAGCTGCACTTGAAAAAGTACAAGAGTCGATGAGTGCATTAGGCGACGTTGATAACTATCAAAAACGTACGACATCGGGTAATGATGATTTTATATCGCTTAGCTCAGATAAAGACGCTCAACCAGGTGGCTACTCAGTAAAAGTAAATAATTTAGCCACTGAGCATAAAATAATGTCGAGTGCGTTTGATGCCGCCAATCCTGTTGGTGCTGGCACCATGACATTAAGCTCGGGCGATAATAGCTTTGATATTGCAGTATCAAACACTGCAACACTTAGCGAAGTGCGCGATGCAATAAACAACAGTAAAGATAATAAAAGTATTAACGCCACTATAATTACTGATGATACTGGCCAGCGCTTAGTGTTTTCGGCTCAAACCAGTGGTGTAGAAAACCAAATTAAAATTGCAGTGGCCGATGACGATGCTAACAACACCGATACCCTAGGCCTTTCGCGTTTAGCATTTGACCCTGCACCTGCAGGAATAAAAAATGTGAGCGAAGTGGTTGCCGCTGTCGATGCGTCAATAACTATTGACGGCACAGTAACAGTAACTAGTAGCACTAACGAATTTAAAAACGTGATTGATGGCGTGACTATTACCGCTAAAAAAGCACAAGGTGTTGACGACGACCTAAGTAAGCTAACCGTTAAAGAAAATAACAATAATATAAAAGCTGGCTTAAATGGGTTTATCGAAAGTTATAACGAGCTGTTAGAGCTAAGTAAAAACTTGGGTAAATCTGGCGAAGATGGCGCTGGCGTAATGGCGGGTGATTCACTGCTACGTGGTGTTATGTCAAAGTTAAGGCAAGAAATTACCAACAGTGTTGACTTAGGCGATGGTAACTCTTTATCGCTGTCGCAGTTAGGTGTAGAAGCCGACCGCTATGGTAAATTAAGCTTAGATACCGAGCGCTTAGATGAGCAAGTAAAAAATGATGTTGATTTAGTGCAACAGTTTTTTATTGGCGAAAATAAAGACGAAGGCGGTTTTGCCCAATCGTTTGATGAGTTAATGAACTTTTATACTAAGTCAGATGGCTTAATTCAAAACAGAATAGAGAGTAAAGAAGGTCAGCTTCGCGGGATTGATGACGAACGAGTATCGTTTTCACGTAAAATGGAGTCGTTAGAGTCGCGCCTTTATGCGCAGTACAACAGCATGGATTTATTGGTAGCAAGCTTAAATTCAACGAGTAGTTATCTTCAATCTCAGTTAGATAACATGCCAGGCGTAGTTAGAAATTCTAAATAGTTTAATAGTTAGGCTCTAGGGAGGAGGCTAGGTTTTACGCTAATACAAACACTGAGCTTGCGAAAAGGTAGTTTTCAGTTTTTAAAGGTGCGGTTTTATTTAATAACAACAATACCGCACTTTTTGCGTTAAATAGATTAAAACAGTGCAAAAAAGCTTTAAGTGATTTATTCACAAAAAGGCTAAGAGGCGCTGCGCTTTAGAGAAGAAAAGGCACTAAATTACTTGTTTAACTCACTCCTCATTCCCCGCGTCCTCTCCTCGCTATGCATATTTGATTTAAGTAAATATATTCACAAAGAGGTTAAGAGGGCGCTGCGCTTTAGAGAAGAAAAGTATAAAACCATCGTTTAATTTACTTTTTATTATGCTAACTGTCTTTTTAAGTGCTTTTGTAAGCGCTGATCGCTTTGTCTGACTTTTTATGCTTTAACAAGGCTTTAAACGAGTCGTCTTTATGGATATTAGCTTGAGTTAAAATAGCATTAATATGCGCTTGTGTTGCTATAAGTTCGTCACTACTTGGCTGCTCATTGCTTTCGCACCAGCTTTTTAAACACGTATTTAACGCTTCAAGCTGTAAAGCTGCCGCGTCAGCATCGTTGTTATTTACCAGTGTTTCAAGCTCGCAGAGCAATTGTTTAATTTGCTCTGCTGGCTGTTGGTCAGTTATTAAAGGCATAATAAATTAAACTGCAGGAGAGCGTTCGCTAGCAGGAATATTATCCCACCCTTCTTTTATTTCTTTCACTATGCTAGAAACTTCCATAATTGCTGCTGTATCGTTATTTAAGTTAGCTTTAGTTAATGTACGTTGGCAATAGTCGTATAACGCAGCTAAATTATTTGAAATTCCTGAGCCTTGCTCAACGTCAAAATTAAGTGTGTCTTGTAATGCGCCAAAAAGTAAAATACAGGCTGAAATGTTTTCGCCCTTTTTTTCAATTTCTTTGCGTTCAATAAAACCTTTGGTTGCAGCTAAGCGCCCGATAATGTTACTAAAAATTAGGTTTATTTGTTCGTAAGGTGTCATTTCGCTAATACTGCTTGCACGAACTTGACCGTATTTTTTAATTGATGCATGTGCCATGAGAAGATCCTAAATTTTGATAACTAAAAATATTAATACAATACCAGCAATTATAATGCCAAGCATTTTATATATATTTACTTATCGGCATTTAAGGTGGCAACTTAAGTAAATATTAGTGAATATTTTTATTATAAAGTGACTTTATATCTCTAATTTAAGTATTAAGCTTTGCGATTAACTTATTATGCGAATGTAGGGGTATTTACAACCTTAATACTTAATGGTTAATCCTTAAGTATTGTTGCTTTAATTAAAGTGTCTGTTTTTTGGCGTTAATGTCAAAAAGTCGCCACTAGTGCTTGCATACAATTTCAACTGGCTTACAATTTGATTAACAAAATAAATTAGTGAAATGAATGGCCCGCTAAATATGATCTTAATTTTAGATAATAATAACAATCGCTCGATAGGATTATATGCCTCACTTACTTTTATTGGTGAAGCGGTGCAATTACAAACGGAAGCCGACTTTGAGCAAGCGTGTAGTAAGTATCAAAGTAAAGAATGCATTGTAATTTTAGGTGCACTGCAGGCGCTTGATCACGAAAGTTTAATTAAGCGCTACCCTACGTTTCCTTTTTTGCTAATTGGCGAAACACTCAAACCTTTATTGAGTATTGCTAATGTGGTTGGGTTGATTTGTGAGCCATTTAGCCACGAAGTAACCACGCAACTATTACACGACTGCCAACAATATCAACGTATGCTGCCTAATGAGCACAAACACAGTAAGCCACATAATACCTTTGACGGCTTAGTGGGTGAAACATCGGCGGTTAAAGACCTGCGCTTTTTAATTGAACAAGTAGCCAAAACCGATGCTAATGTACTTATTTTAGGTGAGTCGGGCACAGGTAAAGAGGTAGTGGCGCGTAACGTACATTTATTGTCTAAACGCCTTAAAGGGCCTTTTGTACCAGTTAACTGTGGTGCGATCCCGGGAGAGTTGCTCGAAAGCGAATTGTTTGGCCATGAAAAAGGTGCATTTACAGGGGCTATTTCTGCTCGTAAAGGGCGTTTTGAACTGGCGCAAGGCGGTACGCTATTTTTAGATGAAATAGGCGATATGCCGCTGCAAATGCAAGTTAAATTACTGCGCGTATTGCAAGAGCGCAGTTATGAGCGAGTAGGTGGTACAAAAGCGATTCAAGCCGATGTACGTATTATTGCTGCAACCCATCGCAACCTCGAAACGATGATAGAGCAAGGCACGTTTCGTGAAGATTTATACTACCGATTAAACGTATTCCCTATTGAAAGCCCGTCGCTTACTCAGCGCGCCGATGACATACCGCTGTTATTAAAAGAGTTAATGCGCCGCGTTAATGAGCAAAGTGGCTCAACCGCTAAGTTTACTGAGCGCGCGGTCGAGAGTTTAAAAGAGCATAGTTGGCCGGGTAATATTCGCGAGCTTGCAAACTTAGTTGAGCGAATGGTGATAATGTTCCCAGAAAAAGTGGTCGATGTTCCTGATTTACCGGCTAAGTATCGTTATATTGAAGTTGAAGCCTATGAGCCGCAGTACCCAGAAGAGTTAATGGAGCGCGATGCTTTTAACGACATATTTAGCACCGACTTTAGCGATTATGACGATGAAACCGAACACTCTACAGCAGCAGATTCAGGCTTGTTACCCAGCGAAGGGATTGAGCTTAAAGAATACTTAGCCGAGCTAGAAATTAACTTAATTACTCAAGCATTAGAGCGCTTTGATTATGTAGTTGCCCGCGCCGCTGAAATACTCGGGGTACGCCGCACTACTTTGGTCGAAAAAATGAAAAAATATAACTTGTCGAGAGACTAAAAATTAAGGGCAGCTATCAGGTTTTAGGTGTCAGGGTTCAGGCTTTAGGTAAAAAATAACCAAGCACAGCGTTTAGCTTGCTGACGCGCGTACGTAGTGCGACTTAGTCTTAGTAACAATATTCGCTAAGAGGGTTAGAGACGCTGAGCTATAGAGACTTATAAATAGGTGTACTGTTCTTTTTTTGTGTTGTTATACACAGCTCTTGGTGAAAATAAATTTCACTAAATGTAATAATTACAGAGGCTTGATTAAAAGCCTGAAATCAGACTGTTTGCCTAGCCCCTAGCCCCTAGCCCCTAGCCCCTAGCCCCTAGCCCCTAGCCTCATAACTTCTTCTTTTCTAAAACAGTTATTACTGTGATCGTTAACCATACCGCAGGCTTGCATATGGGCGTATACGGTTGTTGGCCCTAAAAACTTAAAACCACGCTTTTTTAAATCTTTAGCAAATGCGCTTGAGGTAGGGGTAATTGCTGGGGCGTTGTCAGCAGAATTTAAATTACTTACTTGCGGCTTATTGCCAACAAACTGCCATTGATAGTTACTAAAACTGCCAAACTCTTGCTGAATTTTAATAAAGCATTTGGCGTTATTTACAGTAGCAGCAATTTTTAAGCGATTGCGCACAATACCCGCATCAAGCATTAGTCGCTCAATATCTTGCTCGGTAAATGCTGCTACTTTGTGTACATCAAAATCGGCAAAAGCATTTTTATAACCATTACGCTTTTTTAAAATAGTGTACCAACTCAATCCTGCTTGCGCCGACTCCAGCGTTAAAAATTCAAACAGTTTTTTATCGTCATACACTGGCACTCCCCATTCGTTATCGTGGTATGCAACGTAGTCGGGTTTGCTGGTGTCGAGCCATGAGCAGCGGGTTTGCTTGGTCATTATAGTTCCTTAGTTGCGGTGCTTTATTTGCGCGTCATTTTAATGTCGCGTATTTTTACTGTGTAACTCAATGATATACATGGTAATAAAAGGTGGTATAAATTGTGCATTTAACCCTGTATCTGCATCAATTAGAGATTTGATTATGGCACTTGCTAGTGTGTTAAAACCACAGTTTATTTCTGCAAATCAGTATAACCCATGTTTACTTCAAGAGGAGTATATAGGGGAGTTAAGCGATCTGCGTAAACAGGCTAGTTGGCTTTCGCATTTAGTAGATACTATGCCCGCAGGAGTAATAGTGCTTGATGGTAAAGGCATGATAGCGAAAGCGAATCAAATTGCGATTGATATGCTTGGCGAGCCGCTAGAAGGCGAAAAGTGGTTTAGTGTTATTCAGCGCTCTTTTCGGCCTCAGCAAGATGATGGCCACGAGGTGTCTTTAAAAGACGGGCGCTTAATAAAACTTGATATTACCGCACTTGCCCCAGAGCCAGGGCAACTTATTTTAATGACAGACTTGAGTGAAACCCGCCGCTTACAAAAGCGGGTTGCACATATGCAGCGTTTAAGTGCGCTGGGTAAAATGGTGGCATCTTTGGCGCACCAAGTACGTACGCCGCTGTCGGCGGCTATGCTTTATGCTGCTAATTTAGGTTCAAAATGCTTACCCGAAGCGTCGCGCGATAACTTTCAAACTAAATTAATGTCGCGCTTAAAAGATTTAGAAAACCAAGTAAACGACATGCTGCTATTTGCCAAAAGTGGCGATCAGCATGTGGTTGAGCAGGTGTCTATGCAGCAATTATTAAGCGAAGTAAAAACCGGTGCAGATGCCATGGTAACGCTTAATAACAGTGAGCTTGATGTAAGCTTACCTGAGCCCGACATTGCGATTTTAGGGAATAAAACCGCGCTTGCCAGTGCGATTCAAAACCTGATTCATAACAGTATTCAAATTATAGGCTCTGGGGCACAAGTGCAAGTAAGTGCAATGCGCGATTTGCAAACCCCAGATTTTGTACGCATTAGCGTGAGTGATAATGGCCCAGGTGTTGACCTACAGCAGGTAGATAAACTGTTTGAACCATTTTTTACCACTAGCAGCCAAGGCACAGGCTTAGGGTTGGCGGTTGTTAGCTCTGTTGCTAATGCGCACCAAGGGCGTATTGAGGTGACTAATAATGTACATGGCGGCGCTTGTTTTAACCTGTTATTGCCAATTAGCGCAGCATCTAAATTAGAGGAATCGTTATGAGTAATACTATTTTAGTTGTAGAGGACGACGCAGGGCTTCGCGAAGCATTAATAGATACCCTAGAAATGTCGGGTATTGAATGCGTTGCTGCCGACAGTGCAGAGCAGGCGATGTTACTACTAAAAAAAGAATCCTTTTCGTTAGTGGTGAGCGATGTGCAAATGGGCACTATGAGCGGCCTAGATTTACTGCGCAGTATTAAATTAAATTACCCCGATTTACCGGTATTAATGATGACCGCCTACGCAACTATTGACGATGCGGTAGAGGCAATGCGCTTAGGCGCGATTGATTATATGGCCAAACCATTTGCACCCGAGGTGCTATTAAATATGGTGAGCCGCTATTTGCCCGAAAAACCCAAAGAAACCGACGGCCCTATTGTTGCCGACCCAACTAGTATTCAATTGCTGGAGCTTGCAAGCAGGGTAGCTAAATCAGACGCCAGTGTTATGGTGCTGGGGCCAAGTGGCTCGGGTAAAGAAGTATTAGCGCGGTTTATTCATGATAAATCAGCGCGTGCTGCAAAGCCCTTTGTGGCTATTAACTGTGCGGCGATTCCTGAAAACATGCTAGAAGCAACATTATTTGGCTACGAAAAAGGCGCTTTTACTGGCGCGATTCAGGCATGTCCAGGTAAGTTTGAGCAAGCGCAGGGTGGTACTATTTTACTTGATGAAATTACCGAAATGGATTTAGGCTTACAAGTTAAACTACTGCGTGTATTACAAGAGCGTGAAGTTGAACGCTTAGGGAGTCGTAAAACCATTGCGCTAGATGTACGCATACTCGCAACCAGTAACCGCGATTTAAAACAAGCGGTAGCGAATAATCAGTTTAGGGAAGATTTATATTATCGCCTTAACGTTTTTCCGCTAATGTGGCGGCCATTGTGCGAGCGCCCTGGCGATATAATTGTGTTGGCGAAGCACTTAATTGAACGCCATTTAATAAAAGCTAAGCAGCCGCTGGCTATTTTAGATAAGCAAGCTGAGCAAAAGCTCCTTAGCCATACATGGCCAGGTAATGTGCGTGAGCTTGATAACGTAATTCAGCGTGCGCTTATACTGCGCAGTGGTAACAGCATAGGTGAGCAAGCTATTTTTATTGAAAATTTAGCCCCAAGTAACTTTGTAGTAGAGCCAGCAATTAGTGAAAGTGCGTTAACTAGCGCCTATTACGATAGTAAAACAACAGCCGTTATTAATGACGAAAAGTCGGGTGATGAAAAGCTTGATGATCAAACACCGAATGAGCAAAAATCAGATTTACTCGCTCAAGATACAGGCAGTTATAAAGATGAGCTTAAAGATAAAGAGCATCGAATTATTTTAGAAACACTTGCGCGTTGCCAAGGCAAGCGTAAAGACGTAGCTGAAACTTTGGGTATTAGCCCGCGAACTTTACGTTATAAACTAGCGCAAATGCGCGACTTAGGTATTTCACTTCCTGCATAACCTTCAAAAAAGCCCTAAATTCAACACCTTGAATTTAGGGCTGTCAAAACTCTGACTAAGTAAAAACCAACTGTAACACCATGTATTTAAAGCTTTATTTATGTGGCACGTTTTGTGCTTTATTAACCTTAAGAGTTAACTGCATTGTTAGAGACAAATAATGAAAATTCAAAATAGCGCTGTATTTCAAGAAATGCAATCAATGGCCTTAGAAGCGGGCCGTAATAATCAAATTAATAAATTGCCTACGCAAGTTCAGTCTACGTCATCAGCACAATTTGGCGATATGCTTAGCAATGCGCTCAATACTGTGCATGAGTTACAGCAAGACACAGGTCAAAAAGTAAAAGCGGTTGAAATGGGCGACAGAAGCGTATCGCTTGCTGAGGCAATGATTGCTTCGCAAAAGTCTTCTGTTGCATTTGAAGCGACCGTACAAGTGCGTAATAAACTTGTTGAAGCTTACAAAGAAATCATGAATATGCCTGTTTAATCAGGTAGTGGAGAATAATTGTGGCGCAATCTAATCAATCTACAGATCTTGCACTTGCTAGTGGCGGTATTGAGCAAAGCGATAGTGACGATCAACAAGAACAAAAGTCGGGCTATTTAAGTGCGTTAAGCGGTGTTGATGTATTGCGTCAAGTTACCCTTATTATTGCACTGGCGATTTGTTTGGCAATTGCCATTTTTGTGATTATTTGGGCACGTCAGCCAGATATGCGCCCATTAGGTAAAATGCCCACCGAAGAGCTAATTCAAACGCTTGATTTTTTAGATGCGCAAAAAATAGATTATCAACTTGATGGCAACGTAGTGTCGGTTGATGAAAGCGAATACCAAAATATAAAATTACTAATGACTCGCGAAGGCTTGGATCAAGGTCCTACTTCTGGCTCAGACATAATAATGCAAGACATGGGCTTTGGTGTAAGCCAACGCTTAGAGCGCGAGCGCCTAAAGCATGGCCGAGAGCAGCAACTTGCCCGCACTATAGAAGAGCTTAATAA
Organism: Pseudoalteromonas sp. K222D; assembly: GCF_017653575.1. NCBI lineage: Bacteria > Pseudomonadati > Pseudomonadota > Gammaproteobacteria > Alteromonadales > Pseudoalteromonadaceae > Pseudoalteromonas > Pseudoalteromonas sp. K222D. The sequence continues at coordinate 43,567 of NZ_JAGGDL010000018.1, read as the reverse complement.
CATCACTCGCGCCAAGGTGCTGTTAGCTATTCCAAAAGAAAACGTATTTGCCCGCAGAGAGAAAAAGCCTTCAGCAACGGTAGTACTTACGCTTAAACGCGGCCGCTCACTTAACAGCGAAGAAGTAGACTCTGTGGTGGATATGATAGCCTCAGCAGTGCAAGGGCTTGAGCCTGCACGCGTAACGGTTACCGATCAAAATGGCCGTTTATTAAATTCGGGCTCACAAAGCTCACTTTCTGCGCGTTCTCGTAAAGAGTACGACCTAGAGCGTAAGCGCGAGCAAGAATACCTAGAAAAAATAGATAGCATTTTAATCCCTATTGTTGGTTTGAGTAATTACACTGCGCAAGTTGATTTGAGCATGGACTTTAGCTCATTAGAAGAAACGCAAAAACGTTATAACCCAGACCTACCAGCGGTAAGAAGCGAAACCACGTTTGAGGAAAACAACATAGGCGGCTTAGCTGTGGGTATTCCTGGCGCGTTAAGTAATCAGCCTCCGGTAAATTCAGATATTCCAGAAGTGGCAGGCCAAGGCGGCGCAGGAAGTGCTACTTCACCGAGCCGCACGCATAAAGAAGCCACGCGTAACTATGAGCTCGATACTACTATTTCGCATAAGCGCCAACAAAGCGGCACGATTCGCAGAATTAGTGTATCGGTGGCGGTTGATTATTTGCCAACAGTGGGCGAAAACGGTGAAACCACCATGACCCCGCGCTCGGTTGAGGCACTGTCAAATATTCGACGTTTATTACAAGGTGGTGTTGGCTTTGATATACAGCGCGGCGATGCCCTAGAAGTAGTAACAGTTCCCTTTGTACGAGAAGCCGTAGATATGAGTTTTGAAGTACCTTTATGGGAACAAGACTGGTTTATGAAAATAGTACGCTTAGTACTGGCTGCATTGGTTATTATTGTGTTGATTATGGCTGTAGTTAAACCTATGCTAAAACGCTTAATTTACCCAGACAGCACGCTTGATGAGTACGATGAAGATGCACTTAGCTCAGGGGTTGATATTGGCGATAATAGCTTAGATATGCTAAATAAAGACTTTGATTCTGCTTCAGTTGGCTTCTCAAGCGATGGTACACTGCAGCTACCCGATTTACATGGTGACGAAGACTTACTTAAAGCCGTACGTGCCCTTGTAGCTAATGAACCAGAACTATCATCACAAGTAGTGAAAGCGTGGTTAACCGAAGATGACTGATCAAAACCAAAAACAACTCCCAGCAGCTTTCGATGTTGATAAGCTAGATGGCGTAGATAAAGCGGCCATACTGCTATTAAGTTTATCTGAAGAAGATGCAGCGCAAATACTCAAACATTTAGAGCCCAAACAGGTGCAAAAAGTGGGTATGGCGATGGCCGGTTTGCAGGATCTATCGCAAGCTAAAATAAGCGCAGTACATAATTTATTTATAGAGCAAATTCAAAGCTTTAGTACAATTGGTTTTCAATCAGAAGACTTTATTAAAAAAGCACTTACCGCTGCATTAGGTGAAGATAAAGCCGCTAGCTTAATTGACCAAATAGTAATGGGATCGGGCGCTAAAGGACTTGATTCGTTAAAGTGGATGGACTCGAAGCAAGTAGCTAACATTATTCGTAATGAGCATCCGCAAATACAAACCATTGTATTATCTTATTTAGAGCCTGAGCAATCTGCCGAAATACTGGCGCAGTTTCCTGATAAAGTGCGCCTGGATTTAACCATGCGTATTGCTAACCTTGAAGAAGTGCAGCCAGCTGCCTTGCAAGAGCTTAACGAAATTATGGAAAAACAGTTTGCTGGCCAAGCAGGTGCGCAAGCTGCGAAAATGGGCGGCTTAAAAGCGGCTGCCGATATTATGAACTACCTAGATACCAACGTAGAAGGGCAGTTAATGGACTCTATTCGTGAGCATGACGAAGAAATGTCGCAACAAATTCAAGATCTTATGTTTGTGTTTGAAAACTTAATGGACGTAGACGACCGTGGTATTCAAGCAATTTTACGCGAAGTACAACAAGACGTACTAATGAAAGCGATTAAAGGCACAGACGATGCGCTTAAAGAAAAAATACTCGGTAATATGTCTAAACGTGCTGCCGAAATGCTTGCCGATGACTTAGAGGCAATGGCACCAGTGCGTATTAGTGAAGTAGAAGCCGCGCAAAAAGAAATACTCTCTACGGCGCGTCGATTGTCTGACTCGGGCGAAATACAGCTTGGCGGCGGCGGCGGCGAGGAGTTTTTATAAACCATGACTAAATCGTCAATGCACAAAGGGCGTCCACTGCACGTCGATGAAGCCGATGAACTATTAAAGCACTGGGATGTTCCTGATGTAGCACCCGATGAAAAAAGCTTTGGTAATCGCTCTACTGCCTTTGGTACACCGCTTGCTGAGTTGTATCGAAAAGAAATGGCTGAAGAGTCGCTAATTGAAGAGCCGCAAGAACCTGAGTTACCTGCGCTTACTATGGCCGAACTTGAGCGCATTAGACAAGATGCGTTTGAAGAAGGTGTAAAACAAGGGCACGAGCAAGGTTACATAGACGGTTTTGATAAAGGCGTTACCGAAGGTAAAGAAGCTGGCTACAAAGAAGGCCTAGAGCTGGGAAAAACCCAAGGCCAAGAAGATGTAAAACCACTAATAGAAGAGCAGTTAATTGGCCTACGTAGTGTTTTAGAGGGATTGACCGCGCCGCTAAGTAAAGTGGATGAGCAAGCTGAAAAGCAATTAGTGCAATTAGCCGTTATGCTTGCAGAAGCTATTATTTATCAAGAAGTAAAAACCTCTCCTGATGTTATTTTACACACCCTTAAACACAGTATTGATGCGCTTAATACAGAGCAAGAAAAAATACGAATTCATTTACACCCCGAAGATTTAGAGCTAATAAAGCAAAGTTATGGCGAGCAAACAGTGACAGATAATAACTGGCAGTTGATTGCAGAGCCAACGTTAGAGCGAGGCGGCTGCGAAGTTAAAACGGCGCAATCATCGCTTGATATGACACTTAAAACACGTGTCAAAGAAACATTGGATAGTTTTTTGCATAGCAGTAGTATCTAACTATTTTATTGGTCTGTTATGTCTGCTTTAGATGTTTCATTAAGCGAACGCTTATCTCAATACAAACAGCATATTAAACCGCCAACACTTGCTGTAGCGGGTATTTTAACGCGAGTAGTTGGCCTTACCCTTGAGGCTAAAGGCTTACGTGCGCCTGTAGGTAGCCAATGTAAAATAGAAACTATGAACGGCTTTGTTGACGCCGAAATAGTTGGCTTTAACGACCAAACCTTATATTTAATGCCAAACGATCATATATCGGGGGTGCTCCCTGGTGCTCGGGTGATCCCCCAACTTAACGACACAGGTTTACCTGTAGGCATGAGTTTGCTGGGCCGCGTAGTTGATGGCTTAGGTCGTCCTCTTGATGGTTTAGGTAAAATTAATGCTGAGCACTATCTTAAGTTTGCCCAAAAACCGATAAACCCTCTTTCAAGACGACCTATAAGCCAGCCTATGGATGTAGGCGTGCGTGCTATAAATTCAGTAATAACAGTAGGACAAGGCCAGCGAATGGGCTTGTTTGCAGGCTCGGGTGTAGGTAAGTCGGTACTGCTTGGTATGATGACTCGTGGTAGTGAAGCCGATGTTATTGTGGTGGGACTGGTGGGTGAGCGTGGCCGCGAAGTAAAAGAATTTATTGAAGAAATACTTGGTGTTGAGGGGCGAAAACGCTCGGTGGTTGTAGCAGCACCGGCAGATTCTTCACCATTAATGCGTTTAAAAGGCTGCGAAAGTGCGGTAACAATTGCAGAGTACTTTCGCGATCAGGGATTAAACGTTTTGTTATTGCTCGATTCGGTAACGCGCTATGCCATGGCGCAGCGTGAAATAGCACTTGCAGTAGGCGAGCCACCGGCGACTAAAGGCTACCCGCCTTCGGTGTTTGCAAAACTACCAGCGCTGGTGGAGCGTGCCGGTAACGGCGGAGAAGGGCAAGGCTCTATTACTGCCTTTTTTACCGTATTAAGTGAAGGCGATGATATGCAAGATCCCATTGCCGATGCGGCGCGCGCCATACTCGACGGCCATATTGTACTTTCGCGGGAACTGGCCGACAGCGGTCATTATCCGGCAATTGATATAGAAAAATCTATTTCACGAGTAATGCCGCAAGTGGTATCTGAGACGCACATGCAACAAGCGCGAGTGCTTAAGCAGGTGTACTCTATGTACCAGCAAAATAAAGACATGATCACCCTAGGTGCGTATCAAAAAGGGACAGATCAAATGCTTGATCAAGCCATAAATATGATGCCAAGAGTAAATGCCTTTTTACAGCAAGGCATGCGCGATGTAATTAGTTACGACGACGGCCTGCAAGGGCTAGCGCAGTTATTAGGGCAAGCATAATGGCTAAAAACAAACTGCATTTATTACTAAAGATTGAAAACGATAAAGAAGAAACGCTGCGGATGAGCTATTTGCAGGCGAATCAAAATTTGCAGGCAAACCAGCAAAAACTCCAAGGTTTAAATAACTTTAGATTGGAATACACCCAGCAATTACACATTAAAGGGCAGTCGGGCTTATCAAGTGCTGGGTTTAGTCAATTTCATGCATTTATTGCTAAAATAGAAGAAGCAATTCGCCAACAAGCCAATACAGTTAACACTGCAAAACAAGTGGTTAGCCAGCGTAAAACCCTGTGGTTAAAGCAGCAAATTAAGGCTAAAGCAGTCGCTAAACTCATCGAAAAACAACAGTTAAAGGCCGATGTGCTAGTGGCTAAAAATGAGCAAAAGATGTTGGATGAATTTTCGGCTAATCAATTTTTTCAACGACACAACAATCGACTTTAGTAAGTAGCGAGTACTTTAACCGCTTTAACAAAAGCTTGTACCTTATAAACAAAGGCACGTTAATTGCTTTGTTGTTAAGTGAACTATAATTTTAGGTATTATTGGGTGGTTTGTTGCCGCTTTATATTAGGTGATTTATGACGATTAATGATATTTCAATGTTAGCGGTATCTGAGCAAGACGCTTACTCTAATAAACAAGCGAGTAACTCAAGACGTAATGATGACTCTGATACTGGTTTTTTTAATCAGTTAGAAGATGCCAATAAAGCGGCTTACAATAATAACAGCAAAGCTAAAGCAGGCGCTAGCAATGCTAAGGCTGAGCAGCCTGAAACACAAGACGATGCTGTTTCGGGCGATAGTATGTTGGCGCAAATAAATGCTGCGCACACTATAGACACCTCAGTTAAAAAGAACGCTGATGCTAAAGCCGAGGCTTTAGATGAAGACGCTAAGCAATTAAAAGGGAAGCCTGATGATCAGCTTGCCCCTATTGTAATTGCACCGCAAAAAGGTGTGTTTAGCGATGTTGCAGCAAGCGCTGAAGCGGCAAATGAAAAGTTAATGCCCTTATCTCAAAGCATGGCTACGGCAAATAATAAAGGCGATGCAACAGCGCAAAAACAATCGGTAGATGCCGCAGTAATGAACTTGCTAAGCAAAGATAGCGAGGCAATTAAATCAGATCCGTTACTTGCTAAACTTACACCCGAGCAGCATGAGCAATTAACTACGCAGCTGCAGGCAAGTAGCAAACCCAATAGCAACGATAACCTCGCAACGTTAAAGCAAATGCTTACTCAATATGTTGTTGAAAGTGATAAAGCAAGCGCAGCAGACACGGCTAAACAGGCTTTAAATTCTCAAATAAATGCATTAACCACCCCAGAAAAACAAGCGCTACTGAGCCAGTTAAATAGCTATATTAAAAATGAGCAGCCACAAGGTGAGCAGCTAGCAAGTATTAAGCAAACAATTGCAGAGCTAAGCGCATCGATTGATAAAAAAGTATTAATATCTGCAGATGATAAAACAGCATTAAATGCGCTTAGCGATAAAGAACTCACTAAATCGTTAGAGTCATTGCAAAAAAATAACACTGAACAGTTATCACCCCGAGCAGCACAATTATTGACGCAAATTACCAGTACGGTAAATGGTTTAGGCCTATACGATAGTGTAGGGTATGAGCAAACTATAATTGATATGCAAGCGTTGCAGGCTGGGCAATTACAAAGCACAGCGCAAGTTAAACAAGCAAGCTTGGACCCAGGTGTTATGCAAGCGCTTAATATTATAAAAAGTGACGCGGCAAAAATGTTGCAAGAGCGAGTGAGCTCTATGCTTAGCATAAATAATAAAGTAGCAGAAATTCGTCTCGACCCACCAGAAATGGGCAGTATGCAAATTCGCATCAGAAGCGATGCAGAGCAAGCACAAATAAACTTTGTAGTACAAAACCAGCAAGCTAAAGAAGCGCTTGAACAATCGCTTCCGCGCTTACGCGAAATGCTTGCCCAACAAGGCATAGATTTAGGCGAAAGTACTATTTCTTATGGTGAGCCTGGAGGGCAAGGAGCAGAGCAAAATGATGACAACGATAGTCGTCGTTTAGCTAATAATGAATTGACTACTGATGAAAACGATGAGCAAATTAATACACAAATGCCAAGTTCTCGACAACAAACGTCATCATCAATAGATTACTATGCCTAAGTACTGCTATTATAATAGCTAAAACAAGCAAGTACCTTTGCTAATAAAGGAAATATCATGGCTGAAGAGACTAATTTAGAAATAGAAGAAACAGGTAACAGCAAAAAGAAAATCATAGTAATTATTGCAGCTGTATTGCTTGTTATTGTTGCAGCTGTTGTTGGTTATTTTTTGCTTTCGGGCTCAGACACGCCAGCGGAAACGTTAAATGATGAAGCCGCTACAGCACAGCAAGCTAGCTCTTCTACAGGTTCATCGGCCAAAATAGGCAGCGCACTTTATGTTGCAATGCCAAGACCTTTTGTATTTAACATACCGGGCTCTAGTCGCGATAGAATTGTGCAAATTAAAGTGGAATTATTAGTGCGCGGCGAAGCAAACGAAGAAACCGCTAAAAAGCATATTCCACTAATAGAAAGTACATTATTAAGTATATTTTCTATGACCACGGCTGACGAACTAAGCACCAGTGTAGGTAAAGAAAACTTACGCTTTGCAGCACTAGAAAAAGTACAAGCTAGCTTAATGGACGTTGAAGGCAGTAAAGTAATTGAGCGGGTATTATTTACCGGCTTTGTGATGCAATAAGGGGCTAGCGTGAGCGATTTATTATCCCAAGACGAAATTGATGCGTTATTGCATGGTGTTGATGACGTTGACGAGGAAGATATACCCGAAGGTGAAGACGGTGAAGGCAATACGCTTCAGTATGACTTTTCTTCGCAAGATCGGATCGTACGTGGGCGAATGCCGACACTGGAAATTGTTAATGAACGCTTTGCTCGTCATATGCGAATTAGCCTATTTAACATGATGCGCCGCACCGCTGAGGTGTCTATAAATGGCGTACAAATGATTAAGTTTGGCGAGTATGTGCATACTTTGTTTGTGCCAACCAGTTTAAATATGGTGCGTTTTAGACCTTTAAAAGGCACCGGCCTTATTACCATGGAAGCACGTTTAGTGTTTATTTTGGTTGATAACTTTTTTGGTGGTGATGGCCGCTACCATGCAAAAATTGAAGGGCGTGAATTTACCCCTACAGAGCGACGCATTGTGCAAATGTTACTAAAAATAATCTTTGAAGATTATAAAGAAGCATGGGCACCGGTAATGGATGTATCGTTTGAATACTTAGATTCTGAAGTAAACCCTGCTATGGCTAACATTGTAAGCCCAACCGAAGTGGTGGTTATTAGCTCTTTTCATATTGAATTGGATGGCGGTGGGGGAGACTTTCATATTGCTCTGCCTTATTCTATGCTGGAGCCAATTAGAGAGCTGCTTGACGCGGGTGTGCAATCGGATACCGAAGACACCGATTTACGTTGGAGTAAGGCACTACGCGATGAAATAATGGACGTAGAGGTTGAGCTATCTACTCAGTTATTGGAAGTAGATTTAACACTAAAACAAATAATGGAACTCAAAGCAGGTGATATTATTCCGGTAGAAATGCCTGAGCATATAACTGTATTTGTTGAAGAGTTACCGACATTTAGAGCTAAAATGGGCCGCTCACGCGATAGTGTTGCGCTGCAAATTAGTGAAAAAATTAAACGACCTGATTCAGTTAAATCTGAGCTGCATGTATTTACCAAAGGCGGCAAGAAAATTGATTCAGATGCAGAATTAGCAGAACTAGAAGATGATTTACACCTCTCTGACGGTGTAGACTTAGACTGGTAATTGATTAAAAGGTTAAACGTATGAGCGATGATCAAGACACTATGGATGAATGGGCAGCAGCTTTAGCCGAAGCTGAGGGCACTGATGACAGTGGCCAAGCAAAAGTAACTGAACTCGATGAATTAAGCGATGCAAAACACGAGATCAGTGGCGATGAAAAGCGCAAGCTCGATACAATTTTAGATATACCTGTGACTATTTCTATGGAAGTAGGGCGCTCTAAAATTAATATTCGTAACTTATTACAATTAAACCAAGGCTCGGTGGTAGAGCTTGACCGTGTTGCAGGTGAGCCGTTAGATGTACTGGTTAATGGTACTTTAATTGCCCATGGCGAAGTGGTGGTAGTAAACGATAAGTTTGGTATTCGTTTAACCGACGTAATTAGCCAAGTAGAACGGATCAAAAAATTACGATGAGTATGGTTGTTGCTTTAACCAGCTCGGTATTTACAAAAGCAGAGCAGGTAACACCCACAGGCGATATTCTCTCTATGGTGTTATCGCTTGTTATGGTGCTGGTGCTAATTATAGTACTGGCATTTTTTGTGAAAAAGTTTAATCCAAATTTAGCAAATAGTGATGAGTTTAAAGTAGTGCGTAGTTTACCGCTTGGTTCGCGTGAGCGTTTAATGGTGGTAGAAATAGACAACGCACAACATTTGTTAGGGGTTACCCCGCACAGCATTAACTATTTACATAAATTAGACACACCTTTGAGTGAAAAAGAGCTACCAGAATTAGCAAAACGCTTTAGTAAGCTTTTAAACCCACAAGCAAATCAAAATAAAAAGAATTAAAATTATGACTAAATGGCTGCTTCTTATTTTTGTCATGCTGTTTGTACCAAATGTAAGTGCAGAAGGAATAGACGCACTAACCATTACCACAAATGCAGATGGCACCCAAGACTACTCGGTAACGCTGCAAGTATTGGCTATTATGACCGCGCTGAGCTTTATTCCGGCGGCTATAATCATGATGACCTCGTTTACCCGTATAATTGTAGTGCTGGCTATTTTGCGCCAAGCCATAGGTTTACAACAAACCCCCTCAAATCAAGTATTGCTAGGTATGTCGTTATTTTTAAGTATTTTTATTATGGCGCCTATTTATCAGCAAGTGAACGAACGCGCTATAGAGCCCTATCTAAGCGAGCAAGTCACTTCAATGGAAGCATTGGAGCTGGCAAAAGAGCCAATGAAAGCCTTTATGCTGTCGCAAGTGCGTATTAAAGATTTAGAAACCTTTGCCAAAATAGCAGGGTACGATCAGCTAGACTCGCCAGAAGCCACTCCTTTAATTGTACTTATTCCGGCGTTTGTAACCAGTGAGCTGCAAACGGCCTTTATTATTGGTTTTATGTTTTTTATTCCTTTTTTAATCGTGGATTTAGTGGTGGCGTCGGTATTAATGGCCATGGGTATGATGATGCTATCGCCAATGATAGTGTCTTTACCGTTTAAAATAATGCTGTTTGTGTTGGTTGATGGCTGGAGCTTAGTGATGGGAACCTTGGCAAAAAGCTTTGGTTTAGGCACATGACCTTACTTAACACTAAGCTAATTACGCACTAGGAGTACGCCGTGGAACCAGAAGTATTTGTTGATATTTTAAGTAGCGCGCTGTTTTTAGTAATTAAATTGGTTTCTGCTATTGTAGTGCCGGGCTTAATTGTGGGTTTAGTGGTTGCAGTGTTTCAGGCTGCAACTTCAATTAACGAGCAAACTTTGAGTTTTTTACCACGCTTACTTATTACTATAAGTGCGCTTATTGTTGGCGGCCACTGGTTTACCCAAGAGTTAATGGACTTTTTTACCCGCCTAGTATTACTTATTCCTGAAATTGCAGGCTAAGTATGGAATTACCGTTTGCTGTCGTTATTCAATGGTTGAGTGACTTTTTACTGCCATTAGTGCGTATTAGTTCAATGATTATGGTAATGGCTGGCCTTGGCGCTAAAAACGTACCCACACGTATAAAAATGGGCTTAGCAATTGTTGTTACTTTTGTTGCTGTGCCTATGCTGCCGCCTGCTACCTTTACTAATTTGTTTTCGTTTGAAATGATTTTAGTGGTTATTCAGCAAATGCTAATAGGCATTGCGATTGGCTTTGCATCTACCTTATTGTTAAATACCTTTGTGTTAGCTGGGCAAATATTGGCTATGCAAACGGGTCTTGGTTTTGCCTCTGTAGTTGACCCCTCCAATGGTTTAAGTGTGCCTGCAGTAGGGCAGTTTTACCTTATTTTAGCGACCTTATTATTTTTTGTATTTAATGGTCACTTAATGATGATTCAAATGGTGGTACACAGCTTTGAAGTGCTGCCAATTGATGGTAATTGGTGGTCGGTGGATCATTACTGGGACATAGTAACTTGGGGCGGCTGGATGTTTACTACAGCGCTGGTGCTATCACTGGCACCACTTACTGCTATGCTGGTAATTAATATGTCGTTTGGCATTATGACCCGCGCCGCGCCACAGCTAAATATTTTTTCTATTGGTTTTCCGTTTACGTTAGTTGCTGGGCTTATCATTATTTGGGCGACCTTAGGTAACTTTGTATCGCAGTTTGAGTTTCAGTGGCTAAAAATGGTCGAGTTAATGTGCTCATTAGTGGGCTGCTCGCCTTAGGAGGTTATTGTGTCTGAAGATTCTGGACAAGAAAAAACCGAAGAACCCACATCCAAAAAAATAGAGGATGCCAAAAAGAAAGGCCAAATAGCGCGATCCAAAGAGTTGGGTACTATGTTTGTGCTTATTTTTTCGGCTATTTCGTTGCTCATGTACGGTCCCGAAATTGGTAAAGGTTTGTATAACGTAATGGGTAGAATGCTTAGCCTAAACCGTAACGAAACCTACGATACCACCAAAATGTTTGCTGTATGGGGCGAAGTGGCCGATGCGCTGATGTTTCCTATGGCAATGTTTGTATTTATTATTGTATTAGCTGCTTTTATTGGTAACACCATGTTAGGTGGCTTTAATTTTAGCTGGCAAGCCGCTGCGCCTAAAGCCAGTAAAATGTCGCCTGCTAAAGGCTTTAAACGTATGTTTGGCCCACAAGCTGGGGTGGAGCTGTTAAAGTCGCTGTTAAAATTTGGTTTAGTTGCCAGTTTTGCAGTGTTTTTAATTAATACCTTTTTTGATGAAATACTGCACTTAAGTGTAGAAAGCGCCCCAGGTAATATTATTCATGCCTTAGAAATATTGGCTTGGATGTTTTTAGGCTTGTCTTGTACCTTAATTATTATTGCTGCGATTGATGCGCCGTTTCAAAGCTATAACCACAATAAACAACTTAAAATGACCCTTCAAGAAGTAAAAGACGAGTATAAAAACTCAGAGGGTGACCCACAAATAAAAGCGCGCATAAGGCAAACCCAGCGGCAAATGTCGCAAAAACGTATGATGCAAGATGTGCCCGATGCCGATGTTATTGTAACTAACCCTACCCATTACTCTGTGGCTTTAAAGTACGACACCGAACGCGCCGGAGCACCTATAGTAGTTGCCAAAGGAATTGATGAAATGGCAATGCAAATTCGTAAAATAGCGATTGGTAATGAAGTGCCTATTTTAGAATCGCCATCGCTTACTCGAGCACTTTATCATACTGCAGAAGTGGGGGAGCAAATCCCGGATCAATTATTTACCGCAGTTGCGCAAGTATTAGCTTATGTGTTTCAGCTTAAGCGCTTTAATAAAGGGCGCGGAAAACGCCCCACCAAACTTAATAAAAAACTGCCTATTCCTGACGATTATCAGTATTAATTTAAATAACCTATAACTTGGAATAGTTATTGCAATTTCAAAGTAGTGTCAATTTTTTGAAATTGTAGGGTTATGGGATTTAAAGCGGTATTACAACAACTTAACAAAGATAAAAAAGAGTATGCCAAAGGCGTAGGTACACCATTAATGGTACTTGCTGCGCTGGGTATGGTCATTTTACCTCTTCCTCCGTTCCTGCTTGATATATTATTTTCTTTTAATATTGCCCTTGCTTTGGTGGTGTTACTGGTAACTGTATACACCATGAAACCACTTGAGTTTGGTATGTTTCCGGCTGTGTTACTAATCGCCACTATTATGCGTTTGGCACTTAACGTTGCCAGCACCCGAGTAGTATTACTTGAGGGCCACAATGGTGGTGACTCTGCCGGTAAAGTAATTGAAGCCTTTGGCTCTGTGGTTATTGGTGGGAACTATGCAGTAGGTTTAGTGGTGTTTTTAATCTTGATCATCATAAACTTTGTGGTAATTACTAAAGGTGCTGGGCGTATTTCTGAAGTGTCGGCGCGCTTTACCCTTGACGCTATGCCGGGTAAACAAATGGCAATTGATGCCGACATGAATGCGGGCTTTATTAGCGCCGAGCAAGCCCGAGAGCGCCGTGAAGAAGTTACCCGCGAAGCCGACTTTTATGGTTCTATGGATGGTGCCAGTAAATTTGTAAAAGGCGATGCTATTGCCGGTATTGTTATATTAATTATTAATATTGTTGGTGGCTTATTTGTTGGCATGATCCAACACGATTTAAGCTTTGGCAGTGCCATGGAAATTTATACCTTGCTTACCATAGGTGATGGCTTAGTTGCACAACTTCCCTCATTATTACTCTCTATTGGTACTGCTATTGTTGTAACGCGTCAAAATGAGTCGCACAACATGGGCGATCAATTTAAGAAACAACTCGGTAACGAAAAGTCGTTATTTATTGCTTCAGGCATTTTAATTATTATGGGTTTAGTACCTGGTATGCCACACGTAGCGTTCTTAAGCTTGGGCGCATTATTAGGTTATTTAGCTTACTACACCCAACAAAACAAATTAAAAGCGGCAGCAGTACTTGCTGAGGAAACCGCTAATGGCAGCGCAGTAGGTACAGGCATTGCCAATAAGCAAGAGCAAAAAGAGTTAGGCTGGGACGATGTGCAGCAGGTTGATGTAATTGGTTTAGAGGTAGGTTACCGACTTATTCCATTGGTTGATCAATCCCAAGGTGGTGAATTGCTAAACCGCATTAAAGGCGTGCGTAAAAAGCTCTCTCAAGAATTAGGCTTTTTAGTGCCCCCGGTACATATACGCGACAACTTAGAGCTAGACCCAAATGCATACCGAATTACCTTAATGGGCGTATCAAGTGGCGAAGGCGAACTAAAACACGGCGATGAATTGGCAATTAATCCGGGGCAAGTATTTGGTCCTATAAAAGGGATTGAAACTAAAGATCCGGCTTTTGGTTTAGATGCGGTGTGGATCAAGCCTGATCAAAAAGATGAAGCGCAATCGCTTGGTTATACCGTGGTTGATTCGGCGACTGTGGTTGCCACTCATATTAGCCAATTACTCACCAATAATGCGGCGTTATTATTAGGCCACGAAGAAGTACAAAACCTATTAGATATGCTAGCAAAAAGTCACCCAAGGTTAGTAGAAGGCTTGGTGCCTGATGTATTGCCATTAACTACCATAGTTAAAGTTTTACAAAATTTATTAAACGAAGGTGTAGCTATTCGCGATATGCGCTCAATAGTACAAACCCTTGTAGAGTATGGCCCGCGTAGCCAAGACCCAGATGTTTTAACCGCTGCGGTACGTATTTCACTGCGTCGATTAATAGTTCAAGATGCGGTGGGTATGTCTTCAGAAATCCCTGTCATAACCTTGGCGCCTGAGTTGGAACAGATGTTGCATCAGTCATTACAAAATGCAGGCGACGAAGGTGCCGGAATAGAGCCAGGACTTGCAGAGCGACTTCAAGTGTCATTAAACGAAGCGCATCAAAATCAAGAAATGGCCGGTGAACCTTCAATACTGTTAACGTCAGGAATGTTACGCACTGTGTTATCTCGTTTTGTTAAGTACACCATTCCAGGATTGCGAGTGATGTCTTATCAAGAGATACCAGACGAAAGGCAGATCAAGATTGTTAGCTCAGTAGGCCAACAATAAGATTTTAAAGGGGTTGAACCATGAAGATTAAACGTTTTTTTGCTAAAGATATGCGCACAGCACTTAAAGAAGTTAAAGATGAGCTAGGTGTTGATGCGGTTATTATGTCTAATAAAAAACTCGCAAACGGCGTAGAAATTGTCGCAGCGGTTGATTATGACAAAGCAGCCCCTAAAGCCGCCGCGCCACAACAAAGTGCGCCGCTGCAGCAGCGTACGGCACATTCTGCCCACTCGCAAAGCATGCATAACTTTGTAAAACCAGAGCCACAGCGTGCTAGACCTGAGCCACAAGCAAAGGTAGCCGATAGCTTACAAGCACTATTAGAGCGCCAGTCGCCGCGTCCACGTTCAGCAGAATTGGCTTCAATGTTTTCGCAATCAGGTATAGATACCTCAGAGCATTATCAAGAGCCGGTCGCTAAACAACGCCCTACAAATATGTTTGCGCGTGAAGAAGCTGCGCAAGCACGCCCACAAACGCAAGCTGACAGCTTAGGTTTTGATGACCTAGACCGTGATTTTGATGAATTAGACACGCCAGTTGCGCAAACACACACGACTAAAAATACCGAAAGTGAAGCAATGAGCACAATGCGTGAAGAAATGAACGCAATTCGCCAGTTATTAGAGCACCAAGTGTCGGGTTTAATGCAGCAAGATATGGCGCGCCGTGACCCAACGCGCGCATGCATGATTGACCGCTTAGTAGGCATGGGAATCGATAAAGAAGTTGCTGAGCAAATGGCTTGTTTTGTACCTGAAGATGTTCCGCGTCAGCAGGGCTGGAAAGCGCTGTTAACTATGGTTGAAGATCAGATGCAAACCACGAATAACGAAATTTTGCGCCAAGGTGGTGTTTACGCATTAGTTGGCCCAACCGGTGTGGGTAAAACCACTACAGTGGCTAAGCTCGCGGCATTAGGTGCACAAAAATATGGTGCTGATAAAGTAGCGCTAATTACTACCGATACTTACAGAATTGGTGCTTACGAGCAGCTTGCAACATATGGCCGTATTATTGGCTGTGGGGTTAAACAAGTTAAAGATGCGAACGAACTGGCTGAAGTGTTATATCATTTACGTAACAAGCGCTTAGTACTTATAGATACCGCAGGTATGAGCCAACGTGATTTACGTTTAACTGAGCAGTTAAATACCTTAATGCGTAATCAGCGTGTGGATATTCGTAATTACTTAGTATTAAGTGCCACTGCGCAAATAAATGTGTTACAAGAAACCGTAAGACACTTTAAAAAAGTACAGTTAAGCGGTTGTATTTTCACTAAACTCGACGAATCATTAAGTTTAGGCGAGATAATTAGTATTGCGATTCAAAATCGCCTGCCAATAGGGTATCTTACTAATGGTCAACGAGTACCTGAAGATATTCGAGTTGCAAATGCAGAAAAACTAGTGAAAAAAGCTGAGCAATTATATTTAAAGAGAACAAAAGTACAACATTCACGACACCAATCAGTGGCGTCGAGCACAGTAGAGATGTATGATTAACACAGTATTAGATCAAGCAAGCGGCCTGCGTAAAATGAGAAAAAATAATAATAACGGCGTTAAGGTTATCGCCGTCACTGGCGGTAAAGGTGGCGTTGGAAAAACAAATGTATCGTTAAATACTGCGATCGCTTTAGGTCAGCAAGGCAATAGAGTGTTAGTGCTTGATGCCGATTTGGGTTTAGCCAATTGTGATGTAATGCTTGGACTTCGTGTTGAGCGTAATTTATCGCATGTGTTATCTGGCGAATGTGAGCTTGATGAAATACTAGTAGAAGGCCCCGCTGGGATAAAAATAGTACCAGCGACTTCGGGTTCACAAAGTATGGTTGAGTTGTCGCCTGCAGAACATGCTGGGCTTATTCGTGCTTTTAGCGAACTCAATACTGATTTTGATATATTAGTTGTTGATACCGCTGCCGGTATATCGGATATGGTGCTGAGTTTTTCTCGCGCTGCACAAGATGTTTTGGTTGTGGTATGTGACGAGCCTACTTCAATAACCGATGCCTATGCACTGATCAAAGTATTAAGCCGCGAACATGGCGTGTATAAATTTAAAATTGTTGCCAACATGGTGCGTTCATTACGCGAAGGGCAAGAGTTATTTGCAAAGCTATCAAAGGTTACAGACCGATTTTTAGATATATCAATGGAGCTGGTTGCAACCGTTCCTTATGATGAAAATATGCGTAAAGCAACACGTCGTCAAAAAGTAATTGTTGAACTGTTTCCTAGTTCTCCTGCTGCACTTGCCTTTAAAACATTAGCAACAAGAATAACAAAGTGGCCAATACCGAACCAGCCTTCGGGTCATTTAGAATTTTTCATTGAGAAACTCGTTAACGGCTAACTATGACTACATTGGTGAATAGAGCTATGGGATATGAATCAACACAAAATTTAAATATGATTGTTGAAAAGCATGCTTCATTAGTAAAAAAAGTAGCATGTCATTTAATTGCTCGTTTACCCCCTAGTGTACAACTCGATGATTTAATTCAATCAGGAATGATAGGATTAATAGAGGCGTCAAAAAACTTTGATGCCACTAAAGGCGCTAGTTTTGAAACCTTTGCGGGTATTCGTATTCGGGGCGCTATGCTTGATGAAATGCGCCGTGGAGACTGGGCTCCTCGCTCAGTACATCGTAAAAGCCGCCAGGTTATAGAAGCTATTTCAGCATTAGAAAGCAGCCTGAATCGTGAACCTACAGACAGTGAAGTTGCCCAAAAGCTTGAAATTACACTAGAGCAATATCATCATATTTTAACCGATGTTAATTCCAGTAAAATCTTAGGAATAGAAGATTTAGGTATTGATGAGGATGTTATAACACCTGTTGGGCACGATTTAGCACTAGACAAACCCTTTAATAATGTTAAAAATGAAAGGTTTAATGAATCTTTATTAAGTGCAATTAAATCCCTACCAGAGCGAGATGCAATGGTGCTTTCGTTGTACTATAACGATGAAATGAATTTAAAAGAAATTGGACAGATACTCGATGTAAGTGAGTCGCGTGTAAGTCAGATACATGGTCAGGCGATGATTAAGCTAAAAGCAAAAATCAATGACTGGATAAATTAGAAGTAAGTAAATACAGGTTTAGGCCTCACTGGAGGATGTTTTGGATAAAAACATAAAAATTCTTGTTGTTGATGACTTTTCAACGATGAGACGTATTATTAAAAACCTATTGCGTGATTTAGGGTTTACCAATGTTTTAGAAGCAGATGATGGCTCAACTGCTTTACCTATGTTGCAAAATCAATCATTTGACTTTGTAGTAACAGATTGGAATATGCCGGGCATGCAAGGTATTGACTTGTTAAGAGCAATACGCGCAGATGACAAATTAAAGCATCTTCCGGTTTTAATGGTTACTGCAGAAGCTAAAAAAGAGCAAATTATTGCAGCAGCCCAAGCAGGTGTTAATGGTTATATTGTTAAGCCATTTACTGCGGGTACATTAAAAACTAAATTAGAAAAAGTGTTCGAACGCTTAGGTTAATAAGGGGAGAGGCTTATGTCAGCACCTGCTGCGCCTCAGATTACTTTAGAGCAAGCACGTCAGCTGGTCACTTTTTTAGAAAACGGTGAGCAACATAAAGCTGATCAGTTAATTTTAGAAACTGCTTCTCAAGAACAATCATATTTGTTTGCAGAAGTAGGTAAATTAACGCGCCAGTTGCACGAGTCTTTAAAGGGTTTTGAGCTTGACACCCGCATAACAGATTTAACCACTGATGCCATTCCGGATGCTAAAAAGCGACTTAACTATGTCATAGAAATGACAGAAAATGCCGCCAACAAAACCATGGATGCGGTTGAAGCGAGCCTGCCTTTAGCCCAGCAATTAGCTGATGATATTTCGCATATCAAGCCAACCTGGGATCGGTTAATGAGCCGCGATCTTGAACTTGGTGAATTTAAAACATTGTGTCATAGCATTGATAAATTTATGAACAGCTCGCATCTTAAAACCGATGAGTTGCAAGTATTAATGACTAATGTGTTAATGGCTCAAGATTATCAGGATTTAACCGGGCAAGTAATTCGCCGTGTTATTGAGCTGGTACGCGAAGTTGAAGAAAGTTTAATTCATCTGTTAACTGCGTTTGCAGCACAAGATGAAAACGATAACCAAGAGCAACAAAAAACAGAAAACTCGATTGCCGCACAAGCATTAGCAGGCCCAGAAGGCCCTATTATTGATAAAGAATCGCGTGATGATGTTGTATCTGATCAAGACGAAGTTGATGATCTTTTATCAAGTTTGGGCTTCTAATAGGAGAGTAACTGCATGAGCTTTGAAGTCGATGAAGATATATTACAAGATTTTTTAGTTGAAGCTGGAGAAATCCTTGAGCTTTTATCTGAACAATTAGTTGAACTGGAAAATAACCCAGAAGATACTGAATTATTGAACGCTATTTTTAGAGGCTTTCACACTGTTAAAGGTGGCGCGGGCTTTTTAGCGATGTCAGAGCTGGTAGATGCCTGCCATGGCGCAGAAAACGTGTTTGACTTACTGCGCCAAAAAGTGCGAACAGTTAACTCTGAGCTAATGGATGTTATACTTCAAGCACTTGATACTATTAATGAAATGTTTGCTACGATTAAAAATCGTGAGCAACCAGAGCCTGCCGATCCTCAGTTACTCGAAATATTACATAAATTAGGTTTACCCCCCACAGAAGAAGAGCTTGGTGGTGACACTATTGCGCCAGTAATAACGCAAGATGCTAATTTAGATGATGACCCTTTTGCATTTGATGAGTTGTTTGATGCACCCAGTGCAGCAACAAACGCTACAGCAAACGATGCGCACATTGATGAAATTAGCGAAGATGAATTCGAAAACTTACTTGATGAACTTCATGGCAAAGGTAAAGGCCCTGCAATAAAAGAGTCATTAAGTAATAGCAGCGACTTAAGTGGCGATATTACCGACGATGAATTTGATAGCTTATTAGATGAGCTTCACGGGGTGGGAAGTTTTGGTGCGGTAAATAAAACTCCAAAACCTCAAGCAGCTCAAAGTCCGGCTGCTAGCACTAACGATGATGAAATAAGTGACGATGAGTTTGAAGCTTTACTAGATGAGCTGCATGGCAAGGGAGCGGCGCCAAAATCTAAAGAAAGCGCGGCAACACCTGCACCTGTAAATAAAGTTACGGCTCCTAAAGCAGCTGTAGTTAAAGCCTCACCAGTAGCAGTTGATAAAGTTAAGCAGCCACAAGCGGCTGTTGTAGCAGCAAGTGCTAATACCAATACCGCTGCGCCAGTTGCTAAAAAAGCGCCGCCTGCACAAGCTGAAACAACAGTAAGGGTTGATACTAAACGCCTTGATCAAATTATGAATATGGTGGGCGAGCTTGTATTAGTACGTAATCGTTTAGTGAGTTTAGCCACCAGTTCAGAAAGTGAATCTATGAGTAAAGCAATATCTAACTTAGATGTTGTTACAGCTGATTTGCAAGGCGCGGTAATGAAAACGCGAATGCAGCCAATCAAAAAAGTATTTGGCCGTTTTCCGCGTGTTGTTCGCGACTTAGCACGTACCTTAAATAAAGATATTAATTTATTGCTGGTTGGCGAAGAAACCGATTTAGATAAAAACCTAGTTGAGGCACTGGCCGATCCATTAGTGCATTTAGTACGTAACTCGGTTGATCATGGTATAGAAATGCCAGATGATCGTGAAGCTGCGGGTAAACCGAGAACAGGTACCGTTACGCTTTCTGCTTCGCAGCAGGGGGATCATATTTTGCTTACCATTAAAGATGATGGCGCAGGTATGGATGCTGAAAAACTAAAACAAATAGCAATTAAAAAAGGTGTGCTTGATCAAGAGCAAGCAAGCCGTTTGTCTAACACCGAAGCTTACAATCTGATATTTGCGCCAGGGTTTTCTACCAAAGAAGCAATATCTGATATTTCTGGTCGTGGTGTTGGCATGGATGTGGTTAAAACTAAAATCACCCAGTTAAATGGCTCGGTTAGCATAGAGTCAGAACTAGGTGTGGGCACTATACTTGAAATTAAAGTACCGTTAACTTTGGCTATTTTACCTACCTTAATGGTGGTAGTGAGTGAGCAAACATTTGCACTACCATTGGCAGGAGTAAGTGAAATATTTAACTTAGACCTTACTAAAACGAATGTGGTTGATGGTCAGTTAACTATTATTGTTCGTAAAAAAGCAGTGCCTTTATTTTATTTAGAGCATTGGCTAGTGAAAGGTGCCGATCGTACAAGCCGTAAAGCGCAAGGGCATGTGGTTATTGTGCAAATAGGTACACAACAAGTTGGCTTTGTGGTTGATTCGTTAATTGGTCAAGAAGAAGTGGTTATTAAGCCGTTAGACGCTTTATTACAAGGTACGCCTGGAATGGCAGGTGCCACTATTACTTCGGATGGTGGTATTGCACTTATATTAGATGTACCGAGTATGTTAAAACACTACGCAGGTAAATAATAAAGTAGACGTATACTTTATACGTCTACACAATAAAAATAAGAGAGCAAAATGGCCGTTAAAGTTTTAGTTGTTGATGATTCGAGCTTTTTTCGCCGTCGAGTGAGTGAGATTCTTGAATTAGATAGCGAGATTGAAGTAATTGGCTTTGCCGTAAATGGCCGAGATGCTGTAGAAAAAGCAGCTAGTTTACGTCCTGATATGATCACTATGGATGTAGAAATGCCGGTGTTGGATGGTATAAGTGCTGTAAAAGAAATTATGGCCAGTAACCCGACGCCAATTTTAATGTTTTCTTCGTTAACTCGCTCCGGTGCAACTGCAACTTTAGATGCACTTGATGCTGGTGCTATGGATTTTTTACCGAAAAAATTTGAAGACATTGCTCGCAATAACGAAGATGCCATTAAGCTGCTGCAAAGCAAAGTAAAAGAAATTGGCCGCCAACGTATTAGACGTGTTGCTAGCCCTAGCCCCTCCAGTATAAACAAACCTTTATTTACACCTACTTCAGCGCCAAGCGCATTAGCAGCAAGGTTTGCACAAACAAATAAAACAGCAACAACAGTAGTACAACCAGAGCGAAGCTTTAATAATTCGCCAGTAACTAGTCGCAGTGCAATAGTAACAAAGCGCGCGAGTGGCAAGCACTATCAACTAGTTGCAATTGGCACATCAACCGGTGGACCTGTTGCGCTGCAAACTATATTAACTCAGCTTCCTGCTAACTTTCCGCACCCTATATTATTAATTCAGCATATGCCTGCTGCGTTTACCCCGGCTTTTGCGGCACGCTTAAATAGTTTGTGTAAAATTCAGGTAAAAGAAGCGCAGCAAGGAGATCGACTGCAAGCAGGTGTGGCTTACTTAGCACCGGGTGGCCAGCAAATGATGATTGATGGTCGTGGGGCAAGTAGAACACTACGAGTTTTTGAAGATAACAGCGAGCGCATTAGTTACAAACCAAGCGTTGATGTAACCTTCGCCAGTGCCGCTAAAGCGTATCAAGGTGATGTATTAGCTATAGTATTAACTGGTATGGGCGCAGATGGGCGTGAAGGCGCTCGTATGCTTAAACAATCAGGGGCAACCATTTGGGCACAAGATGAAAAAAGTTGTGTTGTTTATGGTATGCCACAAGCAATTGCTAATGCTGGTTTAGCGAGCGAAAGTCTGCCATTAGATGAAGTAGCAATACGTTTAAAGACAGAGGTGGGCTGTGGATAAGCTTTCCGTACTAGGTTTACTTATTGGCTTAGGCGCCATTGCAATAGGTTACTCGTTAGAGGGCGGTGTGGTATCGGCATTATTTAACGGACCTGCGTTGATCATTGTACTGGGCGGCACATTGGGTGCTGTAATGTTACAAACATCAGCCAGTACTTTTAAAAAGATGCTAGAAATTACGCACTGGGTTTTTGTATCGCCTAAATACAATATTGAAGATGCCATAGAGCAAGTAAAAGGATGGTCACATAAAGCACGTCAAGAAGGTTATTTAGCCCTTGAAAACGAAGCGCTTACCCACCCAGATGCCTATGCTGCAAAAGGGCTTGGATTATTAATTGATGGTTGCTCAGATCAAAAACTGCGCGATACGTTAGAAATAGATTTACTGTTAGAGCGCGAACGTCTGCTAGAGGCAAGTCGTGTTTATGAAGCTATGGGCGGTTATAGTCCGACCATAGGTATTTTAGGGGCCGTGCTTGGTCTTATTCAGGCAATGTCGTTTATTACAGATCCGCAAAAGCTTGGAGCCGGTGTTGCCACTGCCTTTATAGCAACTATTTATGGCGTGGGTTTAGCTAATTTATTATTTTTACCTATGGCTAATAAGTTAAAGCAACGGGTTGAGCAAAAAATGCTTTATCACGAAATGCTTGCCGAGGGCGTAATTGCAATAAGCCAAGGCGAAAGCCCAGTAAGTATTGAATTAAAGCTTGAAGCCTATCGGGTTGACCGCCCAAATGTCGTGGTTGAGTAGCAGCTATTATGTTACGTCGTCGCTTGCGCAACACCACTACTAAAAGTCAACACACAGAACGTTGGCTGGTGTCTTATGCTGATTATATGACGATTATGTTTGCCTTTTTTGTGGTTTTGTACGCAATAGCAATTAACAAAGAAGAGAAATTTCAAGTGCTGTCCGATTCGATTGGTTATGTATTTGATAAGTCAGCCCGTCAACATTCGCAGCAAGGAACTGGGGTAAATGGCGACGCAATATTGACAGACAGAGTAACCCCAGAGCAAGAGGTGCTCTACGGCGAAAGTATTTTAAAAGAAGAACACGGGCCAAAGCTGCTGGACGGACAAAGCGATACCAGTAATATTGAGCAAAAACACCTTGGCAAACCACTCGATAGTTTGTTGGCTAAGCTGCAATCGTCATTAATAGATGAAATACGCGATGGTGAAGCAAGTTTAGAACTCAGCCAAGATTGGCTGATCATTGAGCTTAGTTCTGGCATGCTATTTTCAAGTGGTAGTAGTGTAGCGCAAGTTCGCGCTAAGCAAGTTGTTAAAATAATTAAAGATATAATTGCTCCGGTAGATAACTATATTAGAGTACGCGGCTATACTGACAACCAAACCATAGGTAATGAAATGTACCGCTCGAATTGGGAGTTGTCGGTGGCGCGTGCAACAGCCGTTTTAGTTGAGCTTGAAAGCCTAGGTATAAATTCAGCGCGAATGGCGATTGAGGGATATG
The DNA here is from genome assembly GCF_017653575.1 of Pseudoalteromonas sp. K222D. Taxonomy (NCBI): domain Bacteria; kingdom Pseudomonadati; phylum Pseudomonadota; class Gammaproteobacteria; order Alteromonadales; family Pseudoalteromonadaceae; genus Pseudoalteromonas; species Pseudoalteromonas sp. K222D. The sequence continues at coordinate 20,118 of NZ_JAGGDL010000018.1, read as the reverse complement.
GTCAATATTCTCCTTTTGCCACTAACGATACTAAGCAAGGGCGTGCTGAAAATCGCAAAGTAGTTATTGCCCTATCTAAATATGGGTTGCCACCAACAGCAGAAGTAGTAAGCGTTGAGCCGCAACAAGTAGTCGTTAAACCTGCGCCTGAAGCAGAATTACCCTCTGACGATAATACAATAAAAATAATTCGTTTACCCCATGGCGGTATTCGTATATCGACTCGAAATGAACTGTAATTAGGATGCAATGTGAAGATTTGGACTGTAGCAAATCAAAAAGGTGGAGTAGGGAAAACCACAACCGCGGTTAGCCTTGCAGGTATTTTAGCATCTCAAGGTAAGCGCGTATTATTGATTGATACCGATCCTCATGCCTCATTAACCTATTACTTTGGCATTGATTCTGAGGATTTAGAGGTTAGCGTATACGATATTTTTGTACGCGGAACTAGCATGCAAAGCGAAGAAATACTCCAAGCATTATGTCCATCTAGTATTGAAAACTTAGATATATTACCCGCCACTATGGCTATTGCTACCCTAGATAGAAGTATGGGCAATAAAACCGGCATGGGATTAATATTAAAAAAAGCGCTTGCAAAAATAAGCGAATATTACGACTATGCAATCCTCGATTGCCCCCCAGTACTTGGCGTATTAATGGTTAATGCGCTAGCTGCGAGTGAACGCATTTTAGTGCCGGTACAAACCGAGTTTTTAGCGCTAAAGGGGCTCGACAGAATGATGCGTACTATGCAGTTAATGCAAACATCTCAAGCTAAAAGCTATGAATATACTATAATTGCCACCATGTACGATAAGCGCACGAAAGCCTCGTTAGAGGCATATAAAACACTGCAAAATACTTATACTGATAAAGTGTGGCCGGGCGTTGTTCCGGTAGATACCAAATTTAGAGACGCCAGTTTAGCGCAACAAGTTCCAAGTGAATTTTGTCCACGGTCTCGCGGGGTATATGCCTACAAGGCATTGCTCGATTATTTAATAGAACAAGGTTAATCAATGAGTAAGCAATTATTTGCTAATGAAAAAGTAATGACTCAATATCTAGGCGCGTTATTGTGCGAAGACGAGCCTGTAGATAATCTTGAACCCGTTGCAAAATTACTTGAGCAAGTAACGGATAAAAAAACTGAACACCCAGATTTAGAAGCGCAGAGCACACAAAGTACGCCAGTATTTGAGCAAGTTGTGCCAGAAATTATTAAAAAGCCGATAGCGCAAGAAATCAAAGCCCTAGTCACCTCTGCTGAGCAAACACTGTCGGCCGAGCAAATATTAGCCGCACAAAGCCAAGCTGATTATTTTGACGGGCAGTTTCAAGCCTTATTTTTTGAAGTGGCAGGATTAACGCTAGCTGTGCCGCTTAAAGCGTTAGGCGGTATACATGAATTAAGTGAAGTAAATCATTTGTTTGGTAAACCAAAGTGGTTTAAAGGCGTTATGCTCAATAGAGATGAAAAACTTAATGTGGTTGATACCGCACGTTGGGTTATGCCAGAAAAGTATGACGAAAAGTTAGAGGCGTCACTTAACTACAAGTATTTAATTACACTAGGCGACAGTCAGTGGGGATTATTGGCAGAAAAGCTAATAAATAACATTACATTGAGTAAAGAAGATGTAAAATGGCGTACAAACCAAAGTAAGCGCCCATGGCTTGCCGGTGTTATTAAAGAAAAAATGTGCGCTTTAATAGATGTAAATAATTTAAATGCATTATTAGAGAAAGGCCTAGACAGCCGTCAGTAGTAATGACCATTACGGGGAAACAGCATGAACCAAGATAAGTTACTGTCAGCAAATAAAAATGCAGATAATAATGATGAAATACTACAGTGGGTAACGTTTAAGTTAGAAGACGAAACTTACGGTGTTAACGTAATGCAAGTGCAAGAAATATTACGCTACACTGAAATAGCCCCTGTACCTGGTGCACCTTCGTACGTGATTGGTATTATTAATTTACGTGGCAATGTGGTTACGGTTATTGATACTCGTGCCCGTTTTGGTTTAGCCGGTACGGATGCAACAGATAATTCGCGAATTTTAATTATTGAAGCTGAAGAGCAAGTTATTGGTATTTTAGCCGACAGCGTATCTGAAGTGGTTTATTTGCGCAGCTCAGAAATAGACAGTGCGCCGAATGTAGGCACAGAAGAAAGCGCTAAGTTTATTCAGGGTGTGTGTAATCGCGAAAACGAGTTACTTATTTTAGTTGATTTAAATAAGCTACTTAGTGACGACGAATGGGATGAGTTGAGCGATTTATAAGCTTTACCACTAAAAATTATGTTATTACTCAGTTTAGCAATTATAGCGTTAGCTGTTGCCCTTATAGCATTGGCGATGATCATTCTATTTAAAAGCAGCTATGCAAGTGAGCTTACCTCTCAGCTGCAGCAATTTAAAGACTCGGCTGAGCAAATTAATATTTTACGCAGTGAGGTACAAGAGTTGCGCACTGGGTTATTAAGTATTGGTAAGCGAGTACTTGAAGTTGAACAGCAAAATGAAGAGCTAACTCAACAACAAGCAGCGCAAAAGTATGACGATCCAGATGCAAAAATTTATTCTCGTGCTGTAAAAATGGTCGAACTTGGAGCTGATTTAGAAGAAGTAATTCGTGAATGCGAATTACCTAGAGCAGAAGCAGAACTGCTGTTTTCATTGCATAAACAAAAAGGCGCTTAGCGTCTTTTTTGCTTTTTAATGCTGTTAAAGCTACGCCTTAATATTTAACTTACCTTGAAAGTCTTGCCAGCCTGGCGGAAATTGCCCTCTTAATACATACGAAAATGCAATTAGCTCAGCAATTACATAATACAACTCTTTAGGTATTTCTTCCCCAAGCTCTAAGTGTGATAACGTTTTGGCTAATGCTTCATCCTGATGGATCATAATGCCTTTTTTTTCAGCCGCTGCTATTATTTCATCAGCTAATTTGCCAAAGCCCTTGGTACTTACCATAGGCGAGTTTCCGGCTGCATATAAAAGCCCAATCGCAGATTTGTTGTTGGCTGAGTCACTCATTTTTATACCTTAATATTAATAATAGTATGCGATTTATAAAAAGCTTGATGGCTTGCATCGCCTTGCTTTAAAGTAAGATCACCTACTTGCAAACCATGCTTGGCTAATTTTGATCTTAAATTATCAAGATGCGGATGAGCCATAGCGGTCACTTCTTGGCTTGATGCAAATAACTGGCAATCAAGTGCTTTATCCATTAATTCGGCAGTAATTTGTAACTGACCAAGTTGTGCATAATCAAAGTTTAATCTAACAAACCAGACATTTTTTCCTGCTAGCTTATCGCCACTGGGCTTTTTATATTGGCCTAATGTTATTTCTGTTTGCGCCGCTTCTGGCGGTAATTTCATTGGTAATAAAAAGTTTACCAAGGGGTTTGAGTCGGCTAGCTGATTAGCAGGGGTAACATTTACTTGGCCAAGGGTATTTTTAACTTGTGTTAACTCCCCCGCAAGTGCTTGCACTTGGCTTTGTTGCAGTTGCTCAAGTAATTTAGCACCAGAGTTGCCGGTTTTAAATGTGGGTAATAACACCTGCAGTAGTGCATCTAAGCCGGTTTGATTATTAATGCTAATAGGTGTAGTTGTTTGGCTAATAATAGGCGCGGCTAAAATGCTTACTGCAAGTTGCTCTAATCCCTTACTAAAACTGCTTTGCAGCGTGTCGTTTGTCAGTTGCGTTGGTTGTAATGTGGCAAGAATTTCGCGCTGTATAGCTGTTGGGTGCAAATTGTTACTAGAAACCATCCGATTAAATGCCTGATTTACGAGGCGCGTTAAGTCGGCTGGTTGCTGCGATAACTGCTGTGCAATATCTGCTATTTTGCTGCTTAAAAGCGGCGTGTTATTGGGTGTGTTTATTGCGCTAGCTGCACTGAGTTGGTTTAGCAGTGGAGCGAGTAATTTAGCTTCTAAAGGGTGTAATTGATTTTGCGAACTTAGTTTGCCATTGCTCGTTGTTGCAAAGAGCATGCTTGTTGGCAACTGCCATAGGCTAACACTTGATTTAATTAATTGGGTTAACTGCACTAAAGGTGGCAACTGCTTAGGTTGCTGGTTTAACTGCTCGGTGACATTTAGTTTATTAATACCTGTTGCCGTTTGATTTATAGCGGCAAAAGGTTTGTTTTCGAAGTATTTTACTGCATCACTTATACGCGTTTTTAGTTCACCAAAACTACTTTTTAACCAAGAATCAATAGGGCTGTTATTAGCCGCTATTAATGGACTAGTAGGGTTATTTAAATTGCTTGTTGATACGCTGCTTTGCTGCGCCGAAATTAGTTGATTAAACGGTTTTGTGAACGAGTTTTTAAGTATGACAGTGGTACTGTTTATATTAGTTTGAATTAACAGTTTGTTGGCTTGGCTGCTCAAGTTTACGTTTGTTACGGTATGCGAAAGTTGGTTAAGTTGATTATTGTTTATATTAAGCTTAAATGAACCTGCTTGTTGTGCATGCGTTAAAATTGCAAATTTAGGGGTTGCTTGTAGTTGTGCATTTGGCAAATTTTGCGCAAGTAAACTTGCTAGTTTTGCTTGAGTTATGGGTTGTGTATGCACGGATTCAGCAAAGCGATTGATAACGTCTAGCTGCGCGCCTTTATTATTAGTGCTAATTATTATTTTTAATGGTTGCTCGGCGGCCAGTAGTTGCGCTACCTCTTTATTAATTGCAATGCTGGCATTAAGCTTTTCAATTACCAGCTTGGGTGTAGGCGTTAATACGACCTGCGCCGGCATAGGGTTATTTTGTACCTCGCTTCCGGTATTTATATAATTTAAAAATTGCTGTAATTGCACTGGTTGATTAAGTGTAAGCCTTGTATTGTTGGGGGTAATTGCAAGTGACTTGCCCTCGTTACTGAGCTGTATGCTCGCACTGGCTATTTTGTCTAAGTTTTTTGGCGCAGTTGTAATACCAAGCCTGAGAGTTTGCCAGTGCTTATTTATTAATACATCTAGGGTGATCGATTCTTTAGAAAACTGAATGTTTTTTGCCGCAAGCATCTCGCCAGGAAGCGAGGTTAAGTTATGCTTAGGCGCATTAGAGGTTAGGTTATTAACCAATGAATTAGATAATGTAATTTGCGTAGGTGTATTCATTATTTTAAATCAAGTTTTCTTTATTTTTAGTGAATCGATTTTAAAGCAATATTCGTATTACCCTATCATTATGATAGACTAACGCCTAATTTTTGGCAGAGAGAATCGTCATCTTGTTACACATTAAGTCCGTCACCTGCATCAAGCAAGAACGTTGTTTGTTTGCGGATCTTAATTTTAGCCTTAATAGTGGCCAAATCATGCAATTAGCAGGTGCTAATGGTGCTGGTAAAACGTCTTTATTACGTATTATAGCGGGCTTTTCTATGCCTGATGAAGGCGATATTTTGTACCTTAATCAGTCGATTAAAAAGTACTATGAAGAGTACGCCAGAGATCTATTATTTATAGGCCATAAAACCGGGGTTAATGTGCAGCTCAGTGCGCTTGAAAACGTTAAGCATTGGCTGGCAATTAATGGCTACACTAATGAAGGTGATTTATACCCTTTATTAAGTAAGCTTGGCTTAGTAGGCCTTGAAGATGTACCGGTTAGAACGCTCTCTGCTGGGCAGCAACGCCGTGTTGCGTTAGCTCGATTATGGTTAAGTGAAGCTAAGTTATGGATTTTAGATGAGCCATTTACAGCACTTGATAAAAGTGGTGTTGTCTTTTTACAGCAACGTTTTGTTGAGCATTTAAAAAATGGCGGAGCTATATTGCTAACCACGCATCAAGATTTAACGGCCCATTTTAGCAACCTAGAAACACTCACTTTGGAGTATCGTCACTAATGACCCGACAACACTCCTATTGGTTACTTTTTAAAGCCGTGTTTAGTAAAGATGTTAAACTTGCTTTTCGTCAGCGCGCTGAAATTATCAATCCTATTTTGTTCTTTTTAATTGTTATTTCATTATTTCCGTTAGCTATTGGGCCAGAGCCCGGTCTACTGGCAAGAATGGCGCCGGGTATAATTTGGGTGGCTGCTTTACTCTCAACTATGTTGGGGTTAGATAAGCTGTTTAGAGATGATTATAACGATGGCTCACTTGAACAACTTATTGCATCGTCGTATCCGTTATCGTTAACTGTGTTGGCTAAAGTAGCCGCGCATTGGGTGATCACTGGGCTTCCTTTAGTATTAATGACCCCACTGTTTGCACTACTATTGAATTTAGATAACACAGCATTAATGGCTACGTTACTAACGCTATTATTAGGTACGCCTTTGTTGAGCTTTATTGGCGCAATTGGGGCTGGGCTTACTGTAGGATTACAAAAAGGCGGTATTTTAATGAGTTTATTGGTGTTGCCTTTGTATATTCCGGTTTTAATTTTTGCAACGTCAGCTATCGATACCAGTACTATGTCGCTGGATTATAGTGGGCAGCTTGCCATTCTTGGCGCTATGTTAGTTATTGCTATTATTAGTGCGCCAATCGCCATATCGTCAGCATTAAAAGTGAGTGTAAGTTAATATGTGGAAGTGGTTACATCCCTATGCTAAAGCAGAGCGTGCATATAAGTTATGCAATACGTTATTGCCTTATTTTGCCGTAGTTACGGTTATTAGTATGTTAGTTGGTTGGGTATGGGGGCTTGGTTTTGCGCCTGCCGATTACCAACAAAAAGACAGCTACCGTATCATTTTTATTCATGTGCCTTCGGCTATTTTATCTATGGGTGCTTATTCATCAATGGCAATTGCTGCCATTATTGCGCTGGTTTGGCAGTTACGAAACGCTGAACTTGCAGTTATTGCAATTGCGCCTGTAGGGGCGTGCATTACTGCGATTGCACTTATAACCGGTGCTGCATGGGGTAAACCTATGTGGGGCGCTTGGTGGGTATGGGATGCGCGTTTAACCTCAGAACTTATTTTATTATTTTTATATTTGGGTGTGTTGTCTTTGTACCATGCCTTTGAAGATAAAAAGGCAGCGGGTCGTGCCGCTTCTATATTGGCTATTGTAGGGGTTATTAATTTACCTATTATTCATTATTCTGTTGAGTGGTGGAATACTCTACATCAAGGAGCCTCAATAACTAAGCTAGATACCAAAGCAATTGATCCCAGTATGTTTTGGCCATTAATGGTAAACATTTTGGCGTTTGCGGCTTTTATTGGCACTGTTACTTTAATTCGTCTTAAAAATGAAATATTACAACGTGAAAAGCATCGCCCATGGGTGCGCCAGTTGTTAACTAAGAGGTAGTTATGCAGTTTGACTCATTTTCTGATTTTATTGCAATGGGAGGTTATGGATTTTATGTGTGGCTTTCTTTTGGTACATGCGCACTTATTTTATTAGGTATTTTATTTAGTTCACTCAGAGAGACTAAACATATTATGGCATCGGTAGAGCAACAAATAGCGCGAGAAGTTCGTATTAAAAATGCTAAGCAGGAGCAAATATAATGAACCCAAGACGTAAAAAACGCCTTTTAGTTATTGTTGCAGTGCTGTTTGGTATTGGTGCCTCAATAGGCTTGGTACTGTATGCATTACAAGAAAACATTAATTTATTTTATACCCCAAGTGAGCTTGTTGACGGTAAAGGCCCCAATAAAGAAAAACCACAAATAGGCCAAAAGCTACGCATTGGTGGCATGGTTGTACCAGGTTCGGTAGAGCGCAATGAGCAAAGTTTAAAAGTAAGCTTTACTTTAGTTGATACAGGCCCAACCGTGGTAGTGCGTTATCAGGGGATTTTGCCTGACCTATTCCGCGAAGGCCAAGGCATAGTTGCACAAGGTGTACTTGTGGAGCCCAATGTAATAGAAGCATTTGAAGTACTTGCTAAGCATGATGAAGAATACATGCCTGCTGAAGTGGCAGAAGCGTTAAAAGGAATTAAACACGAGAAACCTAAATACAACCTAGATAGTGGTAATTAATAATGATCCCAGAACTTGGTTATTTTTCTTTAACGCTTGCCATGGTGCTAAGCGTTTTATTATGTGTTTTTCCGCTGTGGGGGGCACATACCGGTAATTTACGTTTAATGCGTGCTGCTCCTTCGTTAGCGGTAGGGCAATTTGTATTTGTATTTATTTCGTTTGCCGCCCTTATTTATGCCAGCCTTACAAATGACTTTACAGTTGCGTATGTGGCGTATCACTCAAGTAGCTCTTTGCCTTGGTATTATCAAATAACCTCGACCTGGGGTGGGCATGAAGGCGCTATTTTATTGTGGTTATTGATGCAAGCTGGTTGGACAGCTGTTGTTGCACTGCGCTCTAAAGCACTACCTTGGGTATTGCGTGCTCGTGTACTTGGTGTGCTTGGCTTTTTAGGTGTTGGCTTTATGATGTACACCTTATTGCTTTCAAGCCCATTTGAGCGTTTATTACCTTATTTTCCGGTAGAGGGGCGCGACTTAAATCCGCTACTACAAGATCCGGGTATGATCATACACCCGCCGTTACTTTATATGGGTTATGTAGGGCTATCTGTAGCGTTTGCTTTTGCAATTGCGGCACTTTTAACTGGCAAGCTAGATAATACTTGGGCCAAATGGTCTCGTCCTTGGACTATGACCGCGTGGGGCTTTTTAACTTTAGGTATTACCATAGGAAGTTGGTGGGCGTATTCAGAACTTGGCTGGGGCGGCTGGTGGTTTTGGGATCCAGTAGAAAATGCATCTTTAATGCCTTGGTTAGTAGCAACAGCACTTTTACATTCATTGAGTGTGACAGAAAAACGTGGTGTATTTAAATCATGGACAGTGCTGTTAGCAATTGCAGCATTTTCACTTAGCTTACTGGGCACCTTTATTGTGCGCTCAGGTATTATTGTATCTGTGCATGCTTTTGCAACTGACCCTGATAGAGGCTTATTTATACTGGCCTTTTTAGCTATTGTTGTTGGCGGTGCATTAGCACTTTATGGCATGCGCGTATCGCAAGTGCGAAGCGAAGGGCGTTACAAGTTAGTATCGCGCGAAGTAGCACTGTGGCTAAATAATATATTCTTAGTGGTTGCTACTTTAATTGTATTACTAGGTACTTTATTGCCTATGGTACACAAAGAAATGGGCTTAGGCAGCATTTCAATTGGCGAACCATTTTTTAATAAGATGTTTGCAATACTGTTAGTGCCATTTGCTATTTTAATGGGTATTGGGCCGTTTTTACGCTGGAAGCAAAATAAATGGGCGTTTTTACAAAACAAAATACTAATGGGTGTATTAGTCAGTATTATTATTACCTTTGCTTGGTTATTTTCTAGCTATGATGTGATTGCACCGCTTACCTTATTAGCAACCACGTTAGCTGTATGGATTGTAATTACAACAGGTATTGATTTGTACAGTAAAGTTACCGTACATAGCACCTTTAAAGAAGGCTTTAAGCGCTTAGGTTTAGGTTATTGGGCTATGGTACTTGGCCATATAGGTATTGCCTTTGTAATTGCTGGCGTAACCCTTACTTCGGCATACTCGGTTGAGCGCGACGTATCAATGAAACCAGGTGATACGGTGCAGCTTAATCAGTATCAATACCGCTTTGAAGGAGTGAAAAATGTTCGCGGAGCTAATTACAGTGGCCATGCGGGTGTTGTATCGGTATTAAAAAATGACAAGCTAGTTACTCAGTTACATGCCGAAAAACGCCGTTACGATATTGGCATGCAGTTTATGACAGAAGCAGCAATTGATGCAGGCTTCACACGCGATTTATACCTAGCGTTAGGTGAGCAATTAAGCGAAGGCGCGTGGTCATTACGAATTTATCATAAGCCATTTGTGCGTTGGATGTGGATTGGCGGTATATTAATTTCGTTAGCAGGGTTTGTAATTTTATTTGATAAACGCTATCGCACCTCATCGCCTCAATCAACAAAAGAAACAGCGGAGAGCGAAGCATGAATCGTAAGCTTTTAGCTATAGCACCGTTACTGGTTTTTGCTTTTATTTGTGTGTTTTTATTCCAAGGGTTATTTGCTAACCCAAGGGAAATACAAACAGGGCGATTAGGGCAATCTATGCCAGAATTTAGCCTGCCAGATCTAATGCAAGATAATAAGCAGTGGAGCAATGAGCAGTTAAAAGGTGAGGTTTATTTATTAAATGTATGGGGTACCTGGTGCCCTACATGTTTAGCAGAGCTAGGCTACTTAACTAAATTGCGCGAGCAAGGCGTTAAAATTATAGGCTTGTACTATGTGCAAGGTTACGATGCCGATTTTGACGGGCCATTTGATATGCAAGCACTGCGTAGTGACGTAACCAATATGCTAACGCGTGCTGGCGACCCATATCAGTTTAATATTTTAGATTTACATCGCACACTGTCGTTAGATTTAGGTGTGTCGGGTGCGCCAGAGACTTTTTTAGTTGATAAAAGCGGCACCATTTTGTTGCACCATACCGGTGATATAAATCCGCGAGTGTGGCGTGCTAAGTTTGCACCAATTATGCAGGAGCTCAAATAATGAAGTGGTTGTTATTAACCCTTAGCCTTTTTGTCAGTATGGGGGCGCTTGCTCAGCAAGACCGTTACCAATTTGACAGTAACGAGCAAGCGGTTCGCTTTGAAGAGCTAACCAAAGAGTTACGTTGCCCTAAGTGTCAAAATCAAAATATTGCCGACTCTGATGCGGTAGTAGCAAAAGATTTACGCGAGCGAGTATTAGCTTTAGTAAAAGATGGTAAAACGAAAGACGAAGTAATAGATTATATGATCGATCGTTATGGCTACTTTGTACATTACGATCCACCAGTAACCCCTGCAACTTTAGTGCTGTGGGTTTTACCGGTATTGATTGTAATTTTTGGTTTTGGTTTTATTGTTATTCGCCAACGCAAAGCATCGGTAAAACAAAGCTGGAGCAACAACGACGAAGCAATGTTAATTAAATTAATTGCTAAAAATAAACGTCAGGAGCAAAGTTAAATGATTTTAATGTGGGCGTCTTTTGCTTTACTCACACTTATTGCACTGTTGTTTGTGATGTTGCCTTTTTTAAAAAAAGAGCGTGTTAAAACCATTACGCACAATGCGAACGCAGAACTTATTAGTATTTATGAACAGCGTTTAGTTGAGCTACAAAACGACTTAGAAAACCAGCGAATTGATGCACAAAATCACAGTGAGTCAGTGATCGAGCTCAAACGTCGCTTACTCAATGAGCTCTCTCCAGAAAAGTCACTTAATAGCCGTGGTAATAATCGTATTTTTGCCTTAACAGGCGGTGCGTTTGTGATTGCCCTAACCGGTATTTTTTACTCTATGACCGGTAATCAGCAGCAAATATCGGCTTGGCACGATGCTATGGATAACTTGGCAGAGTACGGTGAGCGAGCTGTTATGCAAAAAGGCGAGCCGCTGAGTGAAAACGAGCTGCAAGCATTTGCATTGGCACTGCGAACTAAGCTTAGCCAAACGGGGGATGACGAAATTGCTTGGATGTTACTGGGCCGTGTGGCTATGTCATTGAACGAATTTGATATGGCGCAGCAGTCGTTTGATAAAGCGTTGCAAATGAATCCTGCCAATATGCAGGTGCTTATTAGTTACAGCCAAGTGCTGTTACTTGAGGGCAGTGAAGCAAGCATGACACGTGCTGCAGGTATGCTTTCAAAAGTACTGCAAGAAGAGCCGCAAAATTTAGATGCTATTTCTTTATTGGCACTCATTGCTTACGAACGTAAAGATTGGGTACAAGCAAAAGCGGCGTTTGAAGTATTACTTGCCAGTATGGATAAAGCAGATACCCGCTATAATATGATTGCGCAGCGTATTAGTGAGATAGAACAACAGCAAGCACAAAATGTTGACGTTACAAAGAGTGCAGCAATTAAAGTGACAGTAAATATAAGTACAGAGCTTAAAAATAAACAACCTGAAAACGGAATTTTATTTGTTTTTGCAAAAGCGTTAAATGGCTCTCCAATGCCAATAGCGGTTGTTAAGCTTAACGAGTATCAATTTCCTATTACAGTTGAACTAAGTGATGCAAACTCTATGGTTGCAGGATTAAACTTGTCAAGCGCAGAAGATATAGTTATTACTGCACGTATCTCTAATGATGATTCAGTAATGCCAAGTAGCGGTGAGTTAGAAGGGCATTCAGCAGCATTAAAACGTGAAAGTACCCGTCAGTTGCAACTGCAAATAGACACATTAATACCTTAAGGATACGCGATGTTAAAACATGGTTTAATTTATATATTTTTGTTAGTGCTGGCCGGGTGTGCACAAGTACCTGATAGCCAAAAGGACGAACGCGATCCACTACAAAATATTAACCGCCCAATATACGACTTTAATATGGATGTTTTAGACACATACATACTAAGACCGGCCGCCGTAGGGTATATCACGGTGACCCCTGTACCAGTGCGTCAAAGCTTAGTGCATTTTACCAATAATATTAGTGCGCCGGTAGATATGATCAACGCCGGTTTACAGGGTAAACCAGGTAATGCCAGTGTTAGCTTAGCACGTTTTTTAGTTAACTCGACCGTAGGTATTTTTGGTTTATTTGATGTGGCCAGCTCATTAGGGCTAGAACATGTAGATGAGGATTTTGGGCAAACATTAGGTGTATGGGGTGCAGGTGATGGTGCTTACTTGATGCTACCTGCTATGGGGCCTTCTACAGCGCGTAACTTAACCGGCGATGTAGTTGATAACTTTGTTTTACCTGAAATAGCGTTAACTACACCACAAACAATTTTAGTGTTTGCGTTAAAAGCTGTTGAGGCCCGTGCATCACTAATTGCGCAAGAAGGTTTATTGAACGATTCACTAGACCCTTACTTATTTATTAAAGATATTTATTTTCAACGCCAATTATACGAACTTTACGACGGTAACCCGCCAATCAAAGAAGAGCCTGATGACTTTGATGAAGATTTTTTAGAAAGTTTGTAAACCTATTAAAAACGCCAGCAATGCTGGCGTTTTATTTTCTCATTAGTGATTAGAAAGTTGTTATTAAACATTGCTCATTAACTGCATTTGCTCGTTCACCCAGCTAATTGCTTCGTGGTAAGCATCGGGTACTTTATCATCTAAACCAAGTTGTTGGCTGATCTGATTAGCTGCCAGCCAGTTGCCTTGCTCATAAAACTTAACCAAGTTTAAGTAGCTTGCAAGCAAGCCCTCATCATTAAGTAAAGCGGCTTTAATCTCATTAGATAATGGCAGCTTTTGCATCACACTTTGCATGCTTTCATCTAAAATAGCATCCATAAGCGACATCATGCCGGTTAAAAAAACCATTCCAGTGTCTTTAAACTTACCATGCGAAATAGCCAGTAACTCACTAAAACGCGCCCGAGTGAGCGATAACCTAATTAGCTCCATAGGCTTATCTGTTGAAACTTGCGCTGCAAATAATAAAGATAAAAGCTTTTTAATTTCATTGGCACCAAGGGTGATAAGCGCTTGTTTTATTGTGCTTATTTTTGCACGTCTAGCAAATGCTGCAGAGTTTGAATAACGCAGTAACTTATAAGATAGATTTACATCTCGCTCAAATATATCGGTGATCTTTTTTAGATCCATATCAAGCGTTGAGGTCTCATAAAGTAGTTCGGCTAATGTCATACCAGAGGGGGGAAGCGCTTTACTTTGGATCATCTCTGGTTTTGAAAAGAAAAACCCTTGAAAATAATCAAAGCCAAGTTCCAATGCTTGGTTATACACCTCATGGGTTTCAACTTTTTCAGCAAGTAATTTTAGATGTGGATAAGGTTTTAAATCATCAATAATTGTTTTAATTGTTTCTATATTACAGGTTAAAAAGTCAATTTTTATAATATCAATAAATGGATAAAAGTGGCGCCACACAGGTTGATGAATGTAGTCGTCTAAGGCTAATGTATAACCTTTTTCTTTTAAGTCTTTAACAATAGCAAGTAAACGCTTACCAGGTTGCACCGTTTCGAGTATCTCTACCACCACAGCGTCTTTACTCAGTAAAGTAGGGTAGCCTTTTAGTAAAGTTTCTAGAGTAAAATTGATATATGCTGGTTTATTGTCAGTTAAATCCTCAAGGCCAAAATTAAACTGGCTGCCTTCTATTAGGCGTGTTGTTGCCTCATCTCCATCTATATCGGGAAACACGTTATTTACACCATCACGAAATAGTAATTCATAGCCAATAAGCTTTTTATCGCGATCTAAGATCGGTTGGCGTGCAGCGTAAAAGTACATAAAAAATTCCGTATAGATAAAAAATAACTATTGATTGTAACAATATATGGCAAAACATTAAAAATAGCATGATGTAAATAAGCTTATCTTAGATTAATAACATATTTTTAATAAGTTACAGAAATTTTGACTTAAATATATACGATTTGTTTGTTTTTAATTCACTAAAGTTGACATGTTGGAATTTTAACTATTACCCATGCTATAGTGACAGAGAATGGTTTTTATCCCAATACTGTCTTAACTATAATATTTTAAGAGTCATTATTTGGATCAAAAGCCTGTTGCAATTTATTAGTGGAGGCGAGTTTGGAAACAGGAATGATTATTTCACTAGCATTATACTTTGTTGTAATGCTAGGTATAGGATTGTATGCATTTAAGCAATCAACCAGCGATGTTTCAGGTTACATGTTAGGGGGCCGTAATTTATCACCAAGTGTTGCTGCGCTATCTGCAGGTGCATCTGACATGAGCGGTTGGTTACTTATGGGCCTTCCCGGCGCTATGTATCTTTTTGGTTTGAGTAAGGTTTGGATTGCGATTGGTTTAGTGCTTGGTGCTTGGGCAAATTACTTCTTAGTTGCACCTAGGCTTCGTGTTTACACTGAAAAAGCGAATGATTCAATTACGATCCCGGATTATTTTGCAAATCGCTTTGCGGACAATAAGAATATATTACGTGTTATTTCAGCTATTGTTATTATTGTTTTCTTCACACTTTATACCTCATCTGGCGTGGTTGCTGGTGGTAAGTTATTTGAAAATTCATTTGGAATGAGCTATGAAGTTGGCCTTTATGTTACTACTGGCGTTGTAGTACTTTATACGCTTTTTGGTGGTTTTTTAGCGGTAAGTTTGACCGACTTTGTACAAGGTTGCATTATGCTTATTGCGCTATTAGTAGTACCAATAGTAACGTTTACTATGCTTGATCAGCCAGTAATGGAAACGCTCGCTAATGCAAGCTATGACCTGTTACTTATCTCGCCAAAGGCCAGTGAAGTTCACTCTCTAAATATGCTAGATTGGTTTGCTGGTGGCTCTACCATCGCAATTATTTCTGCGTTAGCTTGGGGCTTTGGTTACTTTGGTCAGCCTCATATTATAGTACGCTTTATGTCGGTACGTTCAGTTAAAGATATTCCAGCAATGCGACGCATTGGTATGTCTTGGATGACATTATCTGCAATAGGCGCAGTACTAACTGGTTTATTTGGGGCAGCCTTCATACTAGAAAATGAAATGCCGATAAATGATAAAGAAACAATATTTTTAGTGCTATCTGAATTGGTTTTTCATCCATTGATTGCTGGCTTTTTATTAGCAGCTATTTTAGCGGCTGTAATGAGTACTATCTCTTCACAATTGCTAGTGTGTTCAAGCTCGTTAACTGAAGACTTTTATAAAATATACCTGCATCGCGAAGCCTCTCAAAAAGAGCTGGTTTTTGTTGGGCGTATTAGTGTGGCATTAGTTGCTATGTTTGCTATTTACTTAGCTTACGATAGAGATAGTTCTATTTTAGACTTAGTGAGTAATGCGTGGGCAGGCTTTGGCGCTGCATTTGGACCACTCGTATTGTTTAGCCTTTACTGGAGAAGAATGAACTTTGCTGGCGCCTTAGCAGGCATGTTAGTGGGGGCTTCAACAGTACTTATATGGATATACGCACCAATTACCATTAATGGTGGGAGTTTAAGTAGCGTTATTTATGAAATAGTCCCAGGCTTTATTTTATCAAGTATTGCGATTGTATTAGTTAGCTTAATGACCAGTGAGCCAGCTAAAGAAATTACAACCTTATTTGATGAAGTAGAACAAGAACTATAAAAAGTTATAAACAAAAAAGGGAGTAACTTAGGTTACTCCCTTTTTTTATGCAAAATTTATTAACTTGCTTTTTTGTCGCTACTTTCTTCTATGGGTGCAACATTATCTGCTTTTTTGCCTTTTACAGCAGCTTTAGGGGCTATAGGCTCTTTACCACCTTTTAATATTGTCATGAAGTCATCTTTACTTTTTGCCATTTCTAAAGCGAGTGACTCTACTTGTTGCTCACTTAATGGTACATCAACTTTTTCTAGCAAAATTTCAAGCGACTCTGCAATATCGAGCATTTTATCATAGGCATCAGCTTCTTTTTTGGTAGTAAACGTCATG
Organism: Pseudoalteromonas sp. K222D; assembly: GCF_017653575.1. NCBI lineage: Bacteria > Pseudomonadati > Pseudomonadota > Gammaproteobacteria > Alteromonadales > Pseudoalteromonadaceae > Pseudoalteromonas > Pseudoalteromonas sp. K222D. Next base: position 3,683 of record NZ_JAGGDL010000018.1, on the reverse strand, counting down.
CGCTCGACTCCGTTTCGTTCTACAACATATTTAACAACAACAGCCATGATTTCTCCTGCTTACTTGCGTGGCATATAGTATATATAAACCATTAGATTACTGTTTTTATGTACAGTACAAGTTTGTGCTTAAATTTGCAAGTCCCCTAATTAATATTAAGTGATAATAGTTGACAACAAAGATTAACTTTACTTTATTTAACTTAATCACTTTTGTGTACCGTTGCAGTTAAGGATCTCACAGGGAGTGAATGTTAGGTTTAAGTATTTAATAAAGTGCAGGTGTAAAAAGCCTTTTGCGTTATGACTTAAACATATAAACAACAAAGTAAATGTTCATGTATGAACAAAAAAGGAAGAAAGATGAAAAAACTAAAATACAGTGTTTTAGCTGCAGCTTTTTGTATGTTGCCAGTAACCCTTACTTATGCAAATGTAGATACCTCAGCAATAACTCAGCAAGTAAAGCAGGCAGCTTTAAATATTAATACTGCTGATGTTAGCCAGCTATCTAAGCTCCCTGGTATTGGTAAGAAAAAAGCACAAGCTATTATAGATTATCGCGAAGCAAAGGGTAACTTTACATCGTTAGAGGATTTGAAAATGGTAAAAGGTATAGGTAAAAAATTAGCTGCAAAGCTTGAAGGTAAGGTTTCGTTTTAAGTTAAAAAGGGCGCGTTAAGCGCCCTTAGTATATTGGGTTAATGCTTCACATAAATGCTTTTTAGCAAAGTTAATTTCAATTGGAGTCGTTAGTAGTGGGTAACACAACCCACCGAGTAGTAAAAAAGGGATGAGTAACCAGCCTTCAAATACGGCAAATATTAAAAACAGCGGACTGAGTAATAATAATTTTATAATACGAAGTAGTACTTTATTAACAGGTGAAAGCATACTTAAAGAAATCGCTATAACAGCTTGTCTGTCACGTATTTTTAAATGTTTTAGAGCATTAATTTGGCTTGAAAAAAACACAAGCATTACAGCGACCTTTTAGTCATTAAGCGACTCGTTACCAGTAAAAATAAAGTGGCTGCAAACAGCGCAAATATTACTTCCATCCATGCCGGCATACTTAGCCCCGCAAATTGCCAGTCAATGTTTCCGCAATCACCAGTGGCTGCAAAAAAGCTTGGGATCCACTCATGTAATGGCATAAAGGCAGGAAAGTTAGGTTCAAACTCACAGCTAAATGCAAAAGGATCAGTGGTTGTTTGCATTTCGATATGCTCGCGGGCAATTATAAATCCCCAAACACTAGAAACAGCCCATACACTATAGGCGAGCAAGCGAACCCCTCTATGCTCTGGATTACTAGTACCAATAATACCTGCAATAAGTAAACCTAATACCGCAGTACGCTGATATATGCACATGATACATGGCGCCAATCCCATTTTATATTGAAAAAACAGTGCCGTTATTTCAAGCAGAAAAACAATACCACTAAACAAAAGCCAAGGAGTACGTTGGGTGGGTAATTGTGCAAGCCAGTTCATAATAAATCCGTATTTAAATAAGACGTTAGATTATGACGTAGGATAAAGTTAGGGGCAAGCAAAACGACTTAAAGCCTACCCACATGCATTTATGATGATTAAAGTTAAGGTTATAATTCTAAAAGCCAATAAAAATCCAATAATGTGAATAAAGAGGTGGCCCTTTAAACGAGTAAAGTATGTGTGTGAGGTGACTTTACGTAATAAGTTAATAAGGCAAGGCGCGAACTTAAAGTAAATAACTACTTAAAATGTATCTAGGGTGAATATATAAGTGCTTGCGACAAGTGTTAGTAAAAAATATAAAGCATTTTATAGGCACAAATATTTTAATCGCATACTGGCAGTAATATGGCGTACTTTACTTGTTACTTGAGCGTCGTCTGGTACAATCAGTCGGTTAATCGTATGTAGTAGTGTGAATTAATTCGAGTGGGAATTGGATGAGAATTTTTAAAGCGAAAAGCCCAGCAGGATTTGCTGAAGAATACATAGTAGAGTCTATCTGGAATGGCGATTTCCCTCCTGGATCTATTCTACCTGCTGAGCGTGAACTCTCAGAGTTAATAGGTGTTACCCGAACGACGTTACGTGAAGTATTACAGCGATTGGCTCGAGATGGCTGGTTAACTATTAAACATGGTAAGCCAACAAAAGTGAATAACTTTTGGGAAACGTCAGGACTAAATATTCTTGAAACGTTAGCACGTCTTGATGAAGATAAAATGCCAGAGTTAACCGACCAGTTACTCTCTGCACGCACTAATATAAGCGCAATTTATACGCGTGCAGCTATAAAGTTAAATCCAGAACGTGTGATTGAAATTCTCTCACAAAGCGATGAGTTAGAAGACAGTGCGCAAGCATTTGCTGATTACGATTATAAAGTGCATCACGAGTTAGCTGTTGCAGGTAATAATCGTATTTACGTGCTTATACTCAATGGCTTTAAAGGATTTTATTCAAAAATAGGTTGTCATTATTTTTCAGATCCGGGGACGCGTGAGTTGGCTCGCCAGTTTTATAAAGACTTAACTAAATTGGCTGAAAACAGAGAACACGACGGTGCGATCATGATGATGCGTAAATATGGTCATCAAACCGGTGAAATTTGGCAACAAATTCGTGGCGATATGCCCAGCGACATAATGGATTAAACCTATTTTAAAAGCCTGCATTTGCAGGTTTTTTTATGTCTTCATTTTATTAATACTTTATAACCAAGAAACTGAGCTAATAAAATAAACCCCATCACTTTTTAGCGTTCAGTATTATCGATGGGAGGAATCGTTAAATACGATTGTCATTTCGCACCAGTTCTCTCTAAAATAATAATAATTATATGTGCGCTATTGGTTTTTAAGTTTTAGAGCCCATATAACTATCAGCATTGCATAAGCAATTGACAACAAACTCAAAATATTTGGAGAATAAAATGGGTGTATTAGTAGGCCGCCAGGCACCAGACTTTACCGCTGCAGCAGTTCTTGGTAACGGTGAAATTGTAGATAGCTATAACCTTCATGAAAAAATTAAAGGTAAAAAAGCAGTTATTTTCTTTTACCCACTAGATTTCACGTTTGTATGTCCTTCTGAACTTATTGCATTTGATAAGCGTTATGAAGAATTCCAAAAACGTGGCGTTGAAGTAATTGGTGTTTCTATCGATTCACAATTCTCACACAACGCATGGCGTAACACTGCTGTTGCAGATGGCGGTATCGGTAAAGTTAAATATGCACTAGTTGCAGATATTAAACATGAAATTTGTAAAGCATACGACGTTGAGCATCCTGAAGCGGGTGTTGCGTTTCGTGGTTCTTTCCTAATTGATGAAGAAGGCAATGTACGTCACCAAGTAGTGAACGACTTACCACTAGGTCGTAACATTGATGAAATGCTACGTATGGTTGACGCGCTAGCGTTCCACACTGAGCACGGTGAAGTATGTCCTGCTGGTTGGACTGAAGGTAAAAAAGGTATGGATGCAAGCCCTGAAGGCGTTGCTAAGTTCCTATCTGAAAACGAAGGCGATCTATAATTTAGCTCTCGTTTTAAATAAAAAAACCGCCAATTGGCTAATGCCAGTCAGTTAACACTGACTGGCTTTTTTTTATAGGGATATTTAGATGGTTTCTTTTTCACACATCGTGGAAAGCTGCGCTCATGACGCCTTGTTGGTAAC